>CAJUPP010000015.1 GCA_910588325.1 uncultured Hungatella sp. | reverse complement strand
TTCTCAAAACCTATGCTTTTTGAGAATGATTTTTTGTTGAAAATATCTCTGTTGGCACAATGCTGTTGTGTTTATTTGAACCTAATAAAGAGCCGATTTCTCGACTCTTAAAGCAAATATCATATTGGGGAACAAATCCTGGAATTAACCATAGAAATGAGCACTGTCTGTTGGATATAATGAAAATGATGTTGATACTATTATCAACATCATTTAGAAAGAAACATGTATAAGAATTGTAACAGATGCAAATGTTCTGATTTCCGTCTTACTTATCCAAAACGTTTTTTTGCATTCTCTCATAGTTCATCTCGCCAAACACCTCATCCAGCGTGAAAAAATACTTTGGATAAATGTCACGAATCTGCCCTAATGGGGCAAACTCCCGTTTCAGAACCGTCTCATCCAATGCAGTCTGGGCAACTTGAATATACACCGGGATTCCCTCTTAAAAAGCAACAAAATCCTATTGGATACGTCAGGTTAGCTTTACCACTGCTCCTCCAATCCCACCTCCAAAAACATTTCCTCCAGTTCTTCATCGCTCTTTTCCAAAAGCCATCCGCAATAAATCCCTTTTATAAAATCCTTTCGGTTCTTTGTACTGCCCCAATTGGCTTTCATGGTTTTTCGGAGAAGAGTAAGATTTTCCCCTCTGGTATTTCCTTCTCTTTTGGCCTGATTCAGTTCCGCCTTAATATCTTCATACACATAAGAAAAAACCTTGCTCCAGCGGCTGCCCAGCATAAAAAGACGCTCCAGATTGTCGATTCTCCTTTTCCCGTACCCCTCTCGTTTATCCCTGGGTTCCATCACAATATATCTGCGGGCATCCTCGGACACATGAAATTCGATTTCATCCTTTCCGGCCCTCAGATACGGCAAAAAAACGGTAAGAAGTTCACCTGGACCTATATCCGCCTGGTCTACAGGATTTTTTGTATGTTTCCTGCGGGAACCATTGCAATCACTGCAGATAGGAAGAAGATTAAAGGGATGAATAGCCAGAACCGGATACTTCTTTCGCGGAAAATAGTGATCTACCTCTCCCTCCCCCATACTAAATAGATTTTCCTTCATACATACGGGGCACACCATTCCATCGTCTCCGTTTACGATTTCATAATCTGTCTGCAGAATAAGAGCGCTGAAGGCTTCTTTATTCCCGGGCAGACCGTTCCTGATGCTGTCATACAAATCATTGCACAGCCGGTTCAAAACTTCCATCGGTTTTTTCTGCTGTTTCTTCGCCGCCGGGCGAGAATGCAGACAATAGGCTCCGTCATTCATATGATTCATAAATTCTCTGTCACTTGAAAAGGCCCAGTCCGCCTCCATGCGTTCCATATAAGTCATACGAAATAACTCTTCAATATCTGACTGGATATTTTTCTTTTTCAGCAGAAGCCGCAGGTCGTTATCCACCAGCTCCGTCAGTTCTTGAACGTCAAGTTCTTGAACCAAAGTTTGTACTGAGTAGTCTAAAATCGTCTGAACCATGTCCATAATCCGGTTCAGAACCTTGGAACACTCAGCCTGTTTTACAGGTAAAAACATAGATCTCCCTCTATTTTCTCAAAAGTTGTATTTTATCCAGCAGCCGAAGCCGCAAATAGCCGGAACCAACATATTTCAGACAGGCCTCCAACTTTTGTATGTCATCCACCTGCGCCAGTATTTCTTCTATCTTCCTATAAGAATAAGTTCCCACGGAATTCCCTGTTAAGAATAACTGCTCCATAATCTCATTGCGGCTTCCGCCAAATGTAGAAGCACGGACATTTAAGCATCTCACCTGTCCCTGCTTCTTCTGAAAGTAGTAGAGCTGGTTTGGAAATGCATCTGTCAGCATCAGAGAGGAATGGGTTGCAATCACAATTTCGTGGTTTCTTTGGCTTCCTTCATAAATTCTGTGTATCATGGACACAAAATCTATATCCCAATATTCATTTAAATACACATCCGGTTCATCCATGAGAAACAAACACTGACTAACACCTCCATATTCCCTTCCCAATGCAAACAGTCCCAACCGCACAAGCAGCATATATTCCCCCTCACTGAATGCGTTTTCCTCCACAATATCCAAAGTACTTTGGATTCGAAATCCCATATGAGCCTCTCTGATAATTCCCTGATTGCGGGCAAGCATCAGTTTTGATAACAGCTCCATAGGCGTATGGTAAAAATCATTCAGCGCTTTCACAACAAAAGAGTCATTATCCCCGTCAATACATGGTTCAAATAAAAAGCTTAAAACCCTGTCCCCATGGGCATCCTCTGCATCCGGTGTCTCATCCTGGTACAGCCGGATTGCATTCCACATTTCCTTTTCTCCCTCGTATAATACACGCTCTTCTGTTATGGCCCGGAAAACGGCGCCATATTGTCCCAGTTCATTCCCTAGTTCCGCCACACGCTTTGCATCCAGGGTAAACGACAGGGTAATCGGTTGCGGCATACTGTCTAACATAGCCAGAATTTCCTGCCGGCATTTTATGCAGCTTCTCACCTGATCAAAATCCACTGCCGGCAAAACAGCAAAAAACGCAGCCAGCACCAGAACAGAATTTTCCTCGTCCACGAACATACTGATGGGATTCTCCTCCAAAGCCTTTAGAGAAGTCAATGTCTTTTCAATCCGTTCCCTCCGCTCCTTTCTGCTCTTTCTGCTTTTCCCCAGGAGACTCATATCAAATAAATCATTGTAAAGAGAGGTTCTGGGAGAATGGACCATAATATCAAAATAATGATTGTTGCTTCCTGATGCACAGGTAAACACATGATCCGGAAGCAGTTCCCGATGACCCTCAAAGGTATGCAGGAGTCTAAAAGACGTCTCCCCTTCCGCCATTACCCGGATATCCAAAGTCTCCTCCCCGATTCCGTTTTTAACCTCCACCAGGTATGTACGCTCACGCCAGATACGATAGATCAGAGTAAATGTAAAATCAGGCGTTTCATTCTGAACAATCCGCGAAAACAGGAAACAGATTCCTTCCAGAAACACGGATTTTCCTGAACCGTTTAGACCTATAAAAAAACGGACCGGAAGTTCATCGTCAAACATGTTGTCCTCACAGGTTTCATTAAAATTCACACAAGTATTTTTCAAATGCTTATATCCATCAATCTGAACCTTTATAAGCTGCATACTTTATCCTCTATTCCTTTACTTCCGCACAGATCCATGTATCCATAGGGACGGGCTGTCCCCTGTGATCCAGTATCATCTCTCGTTTTTCTCCCTGGCTGTAATCGTTGTCATAGTCCAGATACAGTCCCTGCCTTTTCTCTAACAGTCCCGCATGCTCTAAAAAACGCACCGTGGCAATCACGTCCTGAATTCCGCGCCCTTTTAACATATTCCCCCCGGCACGCATCCACACCTGCCTTCCAACCATATGACAGGCTAATGGCTGCATAGCCAGAAGAAATTCTTCAAAAACCGCCTGCTGAAACCCTGACAATTTTGTAATCAGAAGACGGGCCGATGAGGGAAGGATCCGAAAACGGGAATACCCCTCCTTGGTTTTAAAAGAATACTTTGACAAAAACTGCTCCACGGTCACATTTTCTCCTATTTTTACTTCCTGGACACGACGTATATATCCGAAATCCTGCTGCTCACTTAGGATTCCGCAGTCCTCCAGTTCCCTCTCCCTGTCTTCTCTCCCCTGACTTTTTACAGACCTGTAAGCCACAGGCTCCATCCGAATCACCTGAACAGACCTTCTATCCGTCCGTTTCAGCCTTATATGTTCCAGACATCCGTAATCAGCCTGGTCAGCTGTTCTCACCTTATTCAAAAACTGTACTTCCGCTCCCAGGGGAAGAAACGAGAGTCTGACAGACCTGCGCTCTTTTTCAGGCGCCTGTATACATTCCAGATAAGAATCATAATAACAGACGCCCCGGGAAGGCGTGACCCAATATCTGCCCTCCAGATAATCCTTTTGGTCCTCTTGGTATCCTTGTTTCTGTTCTCCCTGCTGATACAAAAGTTGTATTTTGCCGTACCATATCTCTTGAAGTTCCTGCAATGTCTTTACAAGTTCTTCTGCATTGCGGATATACGCAAAATAATTTTCCAGTTCTTTCCCGTATTCTTCCTGCCGTTTCCAATCAGCCCTGGGAATGGGAAGGGCAGCCAGAACCGGTTTGTTTAAAGAGCTTTGAAAGGACGTGGAATTTTTCGCATTTCCCTGAATATACTGCTTTATGTACGGATGGGTCAGCCATGCAAACAAAAACAGAGGTTTAAGCAGCTTCTGATTAACCCGTATTCTAAGGGTATTCTGCCCGAAAACAGTCATATCCTCCGGTTCTCCAAGAACGATTCCGCATTTTCCCAGCCTTTCCGCGCTGTTAATGCGGTTCATCACAATATCTCCCGCCCTCAGCCTATACACATGGATCTTCTCCTGTTCCACCTCTTCCCTGGGAACCTGTCCGGCCACGATCTCCCAGTTGTTCAGCTGGGGAGTAGCCACATAACGGACTTTTGTTCCCTGGTCCCGCTTCTTTTTCGCCGCCCCGTTTAACAGAACCTCAGTGCATTCTCCTAATCTCAGACAGTTTCCTTTCTCCACAACCTCTTTCACATACTCGGAAAAATATTGCTCAAAGAGGGAGTGGGCAAGCTCCTTTATCTCATCGATCAGTTTTTTCTGCTGCCGTTCTCCTTCCCTCAGAGAGTCAAGTTTCCCTGCGATCTTATTCTGCACATCCAAATCGGGAACAGGAATCCGGATTTTTCGGAATGATGAAAGGCGCAGGGAGGCATAGACCGCCCCTGACGCTTCCGCCTGGAACGTTTCCTTCATAGCCAGAAGGCAGTACATGCCGTAAAGAGGCAGTACCTGAGTCCTGTCAAACTCCACGGCAAACATATTGTTGCTGGGAGCCATGCATCCCCCGGCAATTCCCACTTTTCCTATGGTTCCTGTATTGGAAAAAAACACTGTATCAGCAGGTGATACCTTCACCTTCCTCATTTCCTCCTCCGACAGAACCTCAGAGGTTTCTTTCAGCATCCCATTGTTTAAATCCTCTACTTTCACCCAGGGACATCCGCCTTCTCCCAAAAAATCCTTTCCGTTTTTAAGATTAGACCCAGAATATATTTTAGCTGCCTGTTCCAAAGGCACCAGCTTCACATTCATATTACAGAATCCTCTCTAAAATAATTGTCCATATAACGCTTAAGTTCCGCCTGCCCTGCAAGAATGCTCTCCCGAAGGCTTTCCGTTTTGGAATACATGTACATGTAATTTGACTTGCGGTAATGATCCGCACCCAATATGTAATCTTTCCCTTTTATCTCTTCTGGTGACGCTCTCCAGAAAATATCCGGTCTCTTTTCCCGAAATTCCCAGGCTTTTGCAATCCTTTTCATGTCCTGTTCATATACAGCATCGGAAAATTCACTCTCTGCTCCGTCATATTCCGTCACACAGCTAAAAAATATAGGTTCTCCCGGCAAAGCTGCCTTCTTTTTCAAAAGAATCAATGATGATTTGCTGACTGTGTAGGGTTTATACAGTTTTCTTGGAAGGGATATTACCCCTTCAAGACAATGACTGTACAGCAAACATCGACGCATGTCTATAACATCCCGGTTTACGGTATTTGTCAAAAAACCTTCTGGAACTAAGATACCGCATCTTCCATCCGGTTTCAGCGCATCCATAATCCCCTGCATAAAAGAAATCGTTTCATGAATATCATCGCTGTAAGGGGGATTTGCCAGTATCACATCTGCCTGCTCCTTCCATCCTCCTTCCAAAAAATCTTTCCTATACAGTGTTTTGTCGAAAACCTCATGAAATGCCATGTAAAAAAAGGCTGTTATCCTTATCTTCTCATCTATGTCAATCCCTATATAATGACAGTTCTTACAATGCCTGGCAGCGGCAATCAGCAGTCTGCCGCTGCCGCAAACCGGATCCAGCACAACCTGACCTGGTTTCGGATCCAGCATACAGGCCATCATATCCGCCAGCGTCCGCGGAGTAATAAAATTTCCGATTTTTTCTTTCACATACATTTGCTGCAGCAGATAATCAAACAGTCTTCCCGCATCCTGCTTTCGCTGCCTGCCAGAAGCCACCAGTCTTAAACATTCTATCACTCCATACCACACATCATCACTTACATTTGGCAGCATGCTGCCGAACCTGTAGTCCAATTGTCCAAGCTCTGCGTGACACCTCACGATTCCTGCCGATATGTTCCTGCAATCCGTGCTCTTTAACTGTCCGGGAAAGTCCGGATGTTCCTTAGCCAATGCATACAAAAACAGGGAAACATCATTTAGAAAGTCCAATGCCTCCCCCTGTCGCAGCCACAGCCCGGCCAGCAGATGATCCGCCATTCGGTACAGTTGTCCATTGATATCCCCTGCTTCCATGATTCCTGTCTCCTGGTTTTTGTATTTATAGTCCCTTTAAGATCTGCCGCAGGACATCATGATTCTGTGCAAGCAGTTCCTCAAGCTTCCGTTCCAGCCGCAATTCCTGTTCCTTTAATTCTTCTGACTCAGGCAATTTCTGCTGCCTGAGGATATAGCGGTCCGGCGCCAGAGAATAGTCCTCAGCCTCCACTTCCGCGGCGGATACCTGCCTGCAAAAATTCTTCTGCTCCCCGTCAATTCCCTTCTGATACTGTTCATAGGCCTGCGTCAGTTCTCTCAATTCTTCCTCTGACAGAACCGTAATTCCGCCTTCTGATTTTCCAAAGCTTCTGGCATCCACAAATAATATCTTATTCCTGCAGATGTCTTCCTTATGTCTCTTTAGTATCCACACAGAAACCGATACCTTTGTGGCATAAAACATTCCCGCCGGCAAAGTGATAATCGCTTCCAGAATATCATCCTGCAAAATCCCGGCCCGGATTCTGCGATCCTCTGTGCGCCGGCTGTTCAAAATCCCGTTGCTGAAAATGGCTCCCATTTTGCCGTCCTCATTCAGATGGTACAGCATGTGCTACATCCAGGCGAAATCACCTCTCTTTTCAGAGGGAATGCCATATCTCCACCGCCTGTCATCCTCTGACAGTTTCCGGTTTCCTCCATACCAGTGAAAGGGTGGATTACCCAGCACATAATTTGCCTTTAAATCCGGTTGTATATCCTGCCCTATACTGTCGGCCGGCATCTGTCCCAGATCAGCGTCCATTCCTCTCAGAATCAGATTCATACGCGCTGTTTTCCATGCATGTTCCACCACCTCCTGACCATATAATCGAAAGTTTTTTCCTCTCTCCCTCATATAATCAGCCGCACACAACAACATGGTTCCTGAACCGCAGCAGGGATCATACACGCTCCCTCCTTTCGGAGCCAGCAGCTTCACAATCAACTTCCCCACCTGGCGGGGCGTATAAAATTCTCCCATCTGTTTTGGGCTTTGAGAAAATCCATATCTTTCCAGGAATTCATAGGCATAAATCAATTCAGAACCAATATCCTTCTCTCTGTCCCATGAGAGTTCTCCTAAAATATCAAATATCTCAGAAATTTCCCGGTCATCAAATTCTTCAAGAACTCTTCTCGGATAAAGGAGCCCGTTGTACTCTGGTTCTCCCTCCATGAAACACATCGCTTCGTATATGCGCTCTCTCAACGGATAATTTTGTTTCTGTGATTCCTTTAATTTGTCCCACCTCAAATCCGGCGGAAAATATGTGCGGTCTCTTTCTGCTTTCAGACTTGCAAACCTAAAAAGAAGCAAATCGGAAAGGAAATCTTTCACTTTTTCTTCGTTCTTATGGACCTTAAAAATAGAAATTATCCGGTTTAAAAGGAGTTGTATCCGTATCTCGTTCATATATGTTCTCTTTCTTGTCAGACCGTCTTTTTCAATACTCTCGTTTCATTATAGCAATATGCTGTAAAGAAAACAACAAATTTTCCTTGCGATGAAACGAATTCTTTCAAAAATTCTATGCTCCCCTTTGTCCGAAATTCTTTTTACTTCCATGGACCAGTTCCTTGACACATATATACCAAAAGCAAGATGATAAATTTTGTTATACCACCTTGCCTTTCTTGTTACTTTGTTACTCTAACGCTTGCACCTGATACTGCTCTGCTATCTTCTTTACTTTATCTGCCGGCTCTTTTGTCTTTACTGCGGTCTGTTGAATACTTTTTTGTCTCCAGCAATGTCCGATATATCAAAATCCCCCTTTCCATACCTCTATCCTCTATCACCTGGTTATAGGAACACATATTCCTGACCTCCTCTCCGATTTCTTCTGATATATCATTCTTCCAAATTTAGATTAGAAAAATTTGTATACAAATAACAGCGATTTATATATCTTCTTAAAGAAATATATCTTATCAACTACCCATCAACTAAAATTATGCCCAGTATGGAATATATCGCCTTAGTTTAGGAGCGGCATTTTCATCCGCTAACTTTATTAGTCCAGAGTCTACCGTATCTTTGATAATTCGCGATATCATTGCCTTATTTTTTGCCTCTACACCGAATCTCTCCCTTAACACAGCATTTACCACCGGAATCTCATTTACATAATAATAACAAGTTATTTATTAAATAAGATCCATCACTCCCCCAACCCAATAAATCACTCCCAACACCCAACTACTTAAAATCCCATACAAAATCACCGGCCCGGCAATTGTGAATATTTTGCAGCCTATTCCGAAAATTTGCCCCTCCGAGTGAGTCAATATTGGACAAAAATTTGACTAAAAATCAGATAGTATGCAACTTTTTCTGGTTCTAAATCTATTTTTATACAATTTTGTCTTATGCTTTAGTTATTTTTTACATTTATACACAATTCTAATACAATACGAGTATTTTTATGAATTTATATTATATCGAACATCTCCATTACCTGTTTAGTCGATATGTTCTATTTCTATTGGTTCCGTGCGCTTCAACATCATCCATTTCAGAAAGTATAGCCCTGGTTCTCGCTACACTCAAACCAAGCAATTCGGCAATATCTCTTGTTTTTGCTACGTCTTGTTCTTGTAGATACTGCCTGATTTTTTCCATATTTTCGTCTGTTTTATTCGCTTGCTTTTTATCGCTTGTTTTTATCGCTTGTTTTTTATCGCTTATTTTTATCGCTTGTTTTTTAACAAACTTTAATATCAATGATGTTCTGTCTGGATCAAAGCTCTCCTCTATCACAGGTTCTTCCCATCCCTCATCCTCCCATACATTAAAAATATTAGGTACTCCGCTTCCGGCATGTTCACCAATATCTATCAAATTAAACATTTTCATCAGGCTCTTATTTCTGGGATCAGATCTTCCGCCTCTGCGCATTTGTTCCTTTCCCAGTCTGATATATCCTGGATTTTCCAATGTAAGCTTATCATCCTCTTTGATTATAGTAACACCAAATTTTCCGTAAAAGTCGGTATTGATAATACAATTTGCCAATGCTTCCCTCAATGCTCGGTGAACTGGTGTATCATCAACCCTAAAACCACCTTCCATTTTAAATGGTACCTTAATGTCCTTGATGATTTTATTGTATACACGAAAATAAAAATCAAATAAATTCCCCGACCATTCGCCTGAAGAAGATTGGAGCCTGTCTGTCCATCGGATAACCATATCTGGATTTTCTCTGTAATCCAAAAAATATTCCGGGAAATATCTCACAATATCATACTCGTTTCCAAACATAAGCATTCCAGCGGCAGTCGGATGAAGCCTTTTATCCTCTTTAGAAATGCCTGCTGCTCCGATCACTCTCAGATATTCATTGTCATCCAATCTTTCAAATGGATGTCCCGGCTTAAACGATTTGTGACTATTACGATAGCCTCGGATAGAGTCTTTATTCAAATCTTCTATTTCAGCTTCATCCAGTACTTCCATATCCATGGTTTCCTCTGCCTGATCTCTTAGCATTGTCTTAACCTGCAATCTGGTACAATGATAATCTCCTTCCCAATTTCTGCGAAAAGTCCCTCCAAATAAATCATTATTGATATATACCGGCTTTTGCTCTCGCTTTGCGCTTGGCACCCAGATTACCATAATCACGTCATCCGCGCCAGCCACTGAGAAAGTTTCCACATCATCATCTTTCAAAAGATTGATGCTCACCTTTTTGCGGTTGTTAATGGTATCCCAGAAATCTTTCTTCAAATTTGTCGCGTTTTTCAGTCCGGTTGCATGCCAATTGCCTGATTTATCTTCTTTTACACCAAGAATAATCACACCGCCATAGCAATTGGCAAAAGCAGAATAGGTATCCCACAAGCTATTAGGCAGACCACCTTCTGCTTTCTTTACCTCCCTGCGGTTATCTTCTTTGTAGGAATCAAATTTTGTTAAATCAAACAATTCTTCCATCCTTGCTCCTTTATAAATCAAATTCAATAACTCTTCTTTATACTTATTCCTATCTAGTATATATCTAACATCAAAAACTCGACTGGCTGACATTTTCTCCAATATTATAACTCTATTAATGGCTTATGATTCCAATTTATGCATATCTATTGTACAAGCAAAAAAGTCTACACTCCTTCACCCCTTCCAATATGTCAAATACCCATCAAATAAAACTTTATGCCCAATATGGAATATATCTTCTCATTTCCACCAACAGACATCCCGGATTGGATGCCTCTACCCTTGTATCGAAAATCTCCATCATTGGTCCAGCTCCACGCATTGTCAGCTCCTGATGAATAATCATATTTCCAAGCATCTCACGGACTGCCTTCTCCGGGAACATCCTGTGTACCTGGCGACGTCCAATATGAATCTCTTCTTTCTGCGGAATAAGGGTATCTATATATCTGCAAATTTCATCAAAACAAAGCGTATATCCCTGTGTTAAAACCTGTTCACGAATCGCATTTGTCCTACCAGTTCTTTTATACTGAATCACCCGAACTGCTTTCCTTTTTAAATGAGAAAATCTGTTCAAGTCCTTCGCAAACAGCAATGCCCCCATATTGGTAATTGCATATTGTCCGTTATCCATCTCACGAATGAATTCCTCATCCTTCATATTATGCATCATACTGCTTCGGTTAGTGGGCAATGGAAATTTTATTAATGTTTAATAGGCAGCACAATCCAGCAATTGTGTTACTTCTTCTGTTACATTCTCTATGGCAGTTCGCATCCCATATGGTGTTGTCTCAAATGACTGCCATAATACCCGTTCTTTCTCTGGAAAATCCTTTAGCTTTTTCTTATAAGAACCAATCCTGATATATTCCTCTCCTGCAAATGCCGTAGGTTTAACCGAAGCCATGGGAATCTCCAGAATAACTACCCTTTTATCCTTCACCTCTACTTCGATAAACTGAATATTCAATCCGGGATTACTTAAGTCTATAAGCCAGTTCTCCAATTCCTGATTACCCTTCTTCGCCGCTCCTGGGCAAAAATCTGTTCCTGAAATCTCATGTGTTGTATCATCAATTCCCCATAAAAGATATCCTTTCTCTTTTCGTTCCAGAGCGGCAGAATTACTTATGGCGGAAATATATTCTCCTATCATCCGGGGTCTGTATTATTGCTTTTGTATTCCAGCCATTCTGTTTCTGCTGGCAGCCTTCTCAACCGTTCTATCAGACTAATGTAATAATCCTGCTGTCCTGTGATCATTTTATATTATCAAATTGCTTCCATAGTTTTCAACAGCCGTTTTCCAACAGACAGATGAAAATAATTGTATCATTTCGTTTCATTTCCCACACTTTCTACCGTCTGTATTTTCACATCATCCCCCATCTTTCCATAATCAATTTGTACAATAGAAAAATCTAGAGCAACAGGAGAAGGAAAGCTGTATGGCACTTCTATATAGTTCTTTCCATACTTTTCTGCCCGTTCAATAAAGCCAGGACTCCTCATAATCTCACCCAGTTCTTTTAACATGATCACTGCATCACCGCTCCTTTTATCCTCTGCTGTACTTAATATCTTATCAGAATTTTCCCCCACATCTTGTATATATTCATTAAGCCGTTCCAATACGCCACACAACTTTCCAAAAGCCGAACAATCCTTACACCCTTTGCATATTTCTTTTACTTCGCTAAGCTTTATGGAATTATCACTACCTTTCTGACATCTGCATTTCCCCTGCTTGCCTTCTTCATTTTCCCTCTGCGTTACATCCACCTCTGCAAAAGGAATGTGGGCAACCAAACGAAGCTGGTCCACCATACTCTCAGGATTTGGGCTTCCTTTCATCAAACCGGGATTTATGTCACATATAACTAATGCCTGCTCATCTTTTCCCAATGCACCGTGATCTTTACCTTCTGTATTACTCTGCTGGAAAATTCCCGGTTCGCACCCATGATAGATATTCGATCCTGGCGCACTAAGTTTATTCTCCATAAACTTGTTATCATCCCAGGAATTCTGTCCGATAAAGCAGCTTCCTCCATTACTGACCCCATCTACTGCATTACAAAATACAGTCGTTAAACCTGCTGCAAGATAATTAGCCTGGGCATTTAGATAATAGTCCACCATCCTTGTGGTACAAGCGGGAACAAGCACGATAGGCGTCCTCCCATACCTGTCTTCCGTCCTGTTGAATGATGTGGCATCGCCGAAAGCCCGGATGTCTGTTTCAGCCTTATTCTTCATATCTTCAAATGATATTTTTGTTTTCGTAAGAGTATTCGATAATTCTTTTGCCCTCTCAGCAAAAGTATTGATATTGCTGGGAGAAGTTATCATAAATAATTCCGCACAGATCAGTTCTGTTACATCATCTCTTGCATCGCCAAAAAGAAAATCTCTGTAATATCTTTTTATTACCGGCTTAAACATATCTTTCTCAAATGTAACCGGATTCACAATTTCTTTAAGATTAACTGCCGGATAATTTTTAAAACGCCAATAGATTGTATGTATTTCCTTTGCCTTATCCGTTTTTCCATAAGGGGAATCTGATCTATTACAAACAACAGGAAGTACCGCTGCATAATAATAGCTCCTCTTAACCTTTTCCTCTGCATGCTCTAATATAGGAAACGTATACCCTGGAAATATCCGAAACGTTCCCGCCCAAACAGAAAATTTATAATCCTTATTGTTTTCCAGTTCCTCACTTATCCATCTTACTGTTTCCGGACGCACGGAATATTCGGGAAGAAGCAATATATCTACAGCGCTCTTCTCACATATTCTAAATACATTATCCAATAACTGCCTTCTTCTATATTCTCCACAGCTTAAACCATTTCCTTTGTTTCCCTTAACACTGCATATTTCTCTATCTGGTAAGAAATATGAATTATCAATATTGAATTGAAATAATGCAATCCTGTCCGTATTTTTAAATTTCCTTTTTAACTCTGCCCTTTCCTCTAACGATTCATCTCTCTTTTCTCTGATATTTCCCCAAACACGATTAAGAGATTCTATATATTCATCCTTGTTCTTCTCTTCATGGAATGTATCCTCGTCTTTTTCCTCCATGGAAATATCTCTCCCTGTTTCATCATTTTCTTCAATACTTTTAGTACTTTCGTTCTCTTTCTCCCTACTTTCTATTTCAGATTCTACATTTTCTTTCATCCCTTCTGTCTTAATCACCGTCAATACATCTGCTGAGCCTTCTTCTTTTCCATGAAACACATCATTCAAACCCTTTACCAGAAATGCAGCACTGTCCTCTACAGCAGAAATTCCAACTACCCTGTTTTTATACAGGGTTTCTGTAAATATATATTCGTCCCCCTGCCTTTCAACTGATAAATTCCTATCACTGAAACAAAAATAGGAAAAAAAGTATTCCGGCATTTTTACAGATATATCCATTTCATTACGATATTCTTTTGAATCACCTGCTTCCGTGTAACAAGTCCCTGTATTGATTCGGACATCTCCCTTCGCTATTTTGTACCGGAAGAACTCCCCTTTAACAACATATACTTTAAATCCGCACACATCATCAATTTTCTTCAATTCCGAACGCCATTTTTCAAACTCATCTCTGTTCCATATCGTTATAAATCCCTTTAATTGTTCAAATGGATAGGGTTCTCCCTCTTCTTCTCTCCAGTCCAGATTCAACAGACTCTTTGTTCTCTGAATCCTTTCCTCTTCTCTGAAAAAGTCATTCCATTCGCCTTCGCCAGAAATCTTCCTTTTCAAAAGCCATGCCAAAATCAGCCGCCAGCCAATGGGTGTAATCTGCTTGTAATTGCTCTCTGGCTTTTGTTTTAAAAAGTTTTTACAGATACTTTGCAGCCTTTCTATGGAATCCGACTTCCCTCCACAGAAAATAATCTCATCCATTCCCTCTAAATCCAATAAAGAAGCTGAAAAATCCCGAGATTGTTCCAGTTCTTCTCGTTCCTTTTCACTTAAGGAACAGATTATCTCCAATACCTGTGTTCGTATAGCAGATACCACAGATAATGCATAGATACCATGAATCAAAGTCCGTATCCCATTCAATTTATTCAAAGCTTCCGGACTTATCTCGCTTTTTATTCTCTCCTCAAGACCCATGGCTATATGACAAAGTACATTAACTCTGCGGCGCTCTATTCCAACATTCCCATACTTATCATAGATCACTCTGTTTTTCCCAGTAAGCAGTTCTGATATCTCTTTATAATGATACTTCAAAAAATTTTCTGCCCAGTTGGTCACAAACAGCAGCAGTTCCCCGTTTTTAAATGATGTTTTTGACAGTCTCATCCTCTCCGCTATAAAGGAATCTTGTATTTTACATTCCAGCAAGTACAGGGAGCGCCCCTGAGAGTTTTCTATATACATCTTTGTCAGAGACTTTATTCTATTCACCGTGGCCTTAAAAGATCCAGTATTGTTAAATTTAATCTTATTCTGATCAACAGACTTTCCTGTCAGCCTTCTAAGCACATATTCCAAAAACTGAATATGCAAACCAATCGTCTCTTTCTCATTTGCCCACAGCTTTTTTTCTTTCAGCTTCAAAACATTTTCTACAAGAAGTCCGGCTTGCCACAATTCCTTTCCGTGGATAGAAACTAATTTCGGTATGGTAAGGTTTCCCTTTACTTTTACCCCAATCCCCGCGCCGGTTTTTATGTTTTCAGTTTTATAAGTAATGATCCGGATATCCGTTCTCCCGTCTTCTGTTACAACAAATACATGACTGTAAGACGGAATTACTAAATATGCATCTGTCTGCTCAAGCCTGATTTTGTCTACTAAAAGATCATATATTTCTATAATCCGTCCTATCCAGCAAAGAATATCTTTTTCATTAGCTTCTCTAATGTCCAAAGCCAAATATTGTTCCAGTGTATTGGCAGTTTCCAAAAAAACATCTGCCCGATACTGTCTGACATCCGTTATCTTATTTTCCTTCTCTATCCACTTATTCTTTCCGGTCACTACCGCGTTTTCCAGAAAATCCACTCTCTGAATTCTGCAATTAGACGGCTCAAATTTGACAGCCAATAAACCCGGATATTGGATTCCCTGTACCACCGGGAGAAATTCATATCCGCTCATATCATCACTGAACGTATACCTTCTTAATACATCTCTCCCCGCTACAATCTCTGCCATACATTCCCTTTTCAGCAATTGGTACAGCAAAAAAACGTAAGTCCTTATCTCCTGGTCATCACTAACTCCCGGTATGGAAAACCATACTTTTATACAGTTTGACAGTCTAGAATTGCTAACCATTATATCTATATCGGGGTATCCCGATACAACCTCTTCTTCAATGGAACGATACTGCTCTGCTGCCTCGCTTCCATCAATAAGCAACAAACGATAGACACAGTAATGAAAAAGGTCTGTCACACTCCTAACAGAAGAGCGGATTCCTGCCCCCTTCTCATGCGCTGCTGTAAGCATATACTTCCAACGTTCAGCATAAATATTATCATATTGCTCCAAATGATTTACCACTGCAATATCATTTTCACTTTCTCCATCTTCTTTTGTCATAAACTTAATATGAGTTAAATACAGTCCCAAAACCATGTAATTTTTCTGAATTAACTCAATATGCTTTTTCTGATCAAGAATTTGAACATAGTCTTCCGACCGAAAATGGGCAATCAATGCATCGGTTTCTTTCTGCTCCCATCCATAAATCCCTCCATTAGCCTTATACTGCATTAACAAACTGCGGCCTGCAAAGATAAAGGAAAGATATTCCATTCCTTCTGCCGTAAACAGATTTTCCTGTTCACTGTCATCCTTCCCTTTCTCCCATTCTGCCTCATATGTATTCCATAAAACTCCGTCCCCACCTATGGTTTTCACCGAGCGCCTTAACAGTATTTTTGCAGTCCATATTATGTCTGAATATCGTGGATTTTCCATGCGGAATATGGTACGGACTGTATCGTCAACCATATCATCTGCTTCCTGCATCAGGTAATCCAGCGAAGTTCCCAGCGCCCTGAGAAGATCAAGGCCATCTTTTCTGTTAAAAACATTGATATTTTCATATCCGTCCATCTGTGTATCTAAAGTCTCATCGTCATCCAGAATATCTGATATTCCCAAACCTCCCCGTCTGTCCACCATCCAGTCAATAGCGTCTTCCTTTGTAAATTTCCGTGCTTCATCCGTCTTGCTGCTTAAGCTTAGATTTATCTCGTATAAATGTTCGCTTATTATCACTTCCATGTCATGAATATAATCCGGATCATCCGCTATGATCACCATATCGTCCACATACCTGGCATACCGGACATGCATTTGTCCCTGCCTGTTCTGACGCCTTACATATTCCTGAACCTCATAATCCATAGGAAACAACAGGATGTTTGCTATATAAGCACTCAAATTAGGCCCCTGGGGAATCCCCACCAATGGCCTGCCTTCTTTCATGCTTCCATCTTCCGGAGATATATAACTGCTTCCAAATAACTCATCTAAAAACCATTGTACAATATTACGTTTTTTCTCCTCCGTTTTTTCTGTTCCATTAAATATCTCAAAACGATTCGCCGCATCGTTCAACCCGGCCAGACAATCTGTCAGAGTTCTTCTAACTGCATATTCCGGTATAGAGTCATAAAATTTTTCTATGTCTAAACGAACCAGATAATAAGTGTCTCCACCAAATCGATCAAGCCCCTCTTTTATAAATGATACAAAACTTCCCCAGCATTCCTGGTATGGGCGAAACATACCTGTCAGATCTCCCTTTTCGCTGTTAATCGCCAGCATATCAATCTGATAGGCAAAGCTCACCAATCTCTCGTCAGAATCCTGAAAAAATTCATAATAATCTTTTCCTGTTGTCCATACCTCTTGTTTTTCCTTTGGATTGTAGCGAACAGCCAATACACTTCTCTCAAATCCAATGTTTTCATCTCTTCGCAGCAGCTCATTAAGCATATACTGCTGCATGATTAAGCTTTCATGTACATATAAGGATTTGATTCGATATTCTCCAATCCGTTTTGGCATATAAAAAGCCAGCCTTGGAGTTTTTTGATGAGAAAGCCTCCCTATCTCTTCTAAAAGGTATGGCACAAATACATCGGAACACAATAAAATACGCTCCCATGTATCATCATCTAAAGGAGGTTCCTGCTTCCGATAACTGCTCTCTGCAATATAGACCGCATTCTGCATCACTGCTTTTTCGTCACTTGCATAGTGCAGTTTCTTACTATCAAAAATAACCCCCTGCTGCTTTAAGCCATATCCTGACAACATCCTTATAGCAAATTGATTATCATCCTCTTCATTTCCCTTTTGATCAACATTAAAAATGCTTCGATAATATTTCAATATTTCCTGCATGGTATCTGCAGAGAAAAAAGAATGTACATTGCCGAGCAAAACGACTCTTTGATCTGGACTGTAAGTTTTGTATATCCCTTTTAGTTCCTCTTTGATATGTAGGTTAACTGCATCGATCTCATAACGCATAAGAAATTCGAACATACCAAAGGTATTCTCTCTTAAAAAATCCTCTATTTGTGTGTTTCCTTCTTTAAAGATCTCATCCGGGTCTTTCGCTTCTTTTACAGCTGATTCTTTGTTTACAGCCAGATTTCTCTTGTTTATAACAACTTGAATCAGACATTGCCTGGTTACAGAATTTTGACAAAGCTCATAGATTGTCTGTCTGGCTCCCCTTATACCTGCCTGATCGGAATCCATAAACACATGAATATTCCATTTTCGCTTTGATGCCTTTATAAATTCCGCCAAAACCTTTGCTTGTCCATCCAGAATATGGGCACCAAGTACGGCTACGGCATCCTTTCCCAGATTTCTTAGTCTGATAGCATCAAAAACTCCCTCTACCAAAAATAAATTTCCGATAATTTCAGAGCCAGCCTCTGCTTTCACCTCATTTAACAGGTACAAAAAGGAATCTTTGGGAAGCTGCGGAGTAAAAAGATACTTTGGCATTTTCTCATCTTTTATACTTCTGCCTGCATACCCTATAATTTTACCTGACTGATTCCTTAAAGTGATAAGGACTCTCTCTGTAAAAAACTCATAATATCCTTTCTGATTCTGACGGATCAAACCGGATACTTCAAGAGATTCCATACGGCTTATATTATCTCCGTATTCGAGTATTAAATGGCCTTGTTTCACACAATAAATGTCAAGTTTTTTCAATAATTCTTCACTTAGTTTTCTTTTCCCTGCAAATAATGTTAACTCGTGTTGCTCTTCATTGTCCATGTTTTTAAACGTCTCAAAGGCCAGCAAATAAGGAGCTTCCGGTTTATCCTGTTTTTCCGGCTGCTTATGCGCTGGTTTAGGACGTTCCTCTTTTACATATGGAAATTCTTCCTCCAGCCATTCCACTGCGCCTTTAAAATCAATATTTTTTTGAGTCTGAACCAAAGTAAAAATATTTCCATGGGCACCACAAGAATAACAATGATATTGACGAGACTTGTAAAGAATCATAGATGGCCTGGTGTCATTATGAAAGAAGCAGAGACATTTATTTTCCTTCCCTGCCCTGACAACTGGTCTTCCTAATTTTTCTACTACACTTTCTATCGGAATTTGATCAAGTAAATATTGTGTATATTCTCTATATGTATTCATATATCCTCCCAGGGCAATCCGTCTATGTTTTTCTTATAATTCTAGCATAGGAATTGCTTTACCGCAAGAACAAACGTTCTTTCTTTGTGAATTAATATCTCTGTGTTCATTCCATTTATGTTGTAATTTCAGTTTCCATTTTTTATACAGGCAACGTTACATAAAAGCAAAATGACAGAATAATGAAAGATTTTCTTCTCCCATCATTCTGCCTGCACACTATTTTTCTACTATAATTAATTACTAAATACCCCCATCACTCCCCCAACCCAATAAATCACACCAAGCACCCAACTGCTCAAAATCCCATACAGTATCACCGGCCCCGCAATGGTAAATATCTTACACCCAATTCCAAACACTTGCCCCTCCGCCTTATACTCAATCGCCGGCGCCACCACTGAATTGGCAAACCCGGTAATAGGCACCAACGCCCCTGCTCCTCCCCATTTCACAATCTTGGGATACACATTAAGCCCGGTCAGCACAATGCTGGCCAGAATCAGCGCCAGTAGATTCCATGCTCCCGCCGCTTTCTCATCCAGCCCATAAGACTGCAGCCAGTTCAGTATCACCTGACCCACTGTGCAGATCGCTCCTCCTGTGATAAAAGCACATAAGATATTCTTCCAAGTAGGATTTGTCGGGGTTATTTCTTTTACATATGCATTATATGCATCCTTATTCATCTCCATATAACTAACCTCCTAAATTTTGGGGCTGACTATCCCTTTTTCTTATTATCATTATGTACTTATTCCCTCAAATCATGCAAATAATATGAAGCCGCACCTCTAAACATTTATCTTCAAGACGCCACCTAAAAAATCCCTGTAACCTGTTGGAACAACCGGAAGTTAAGACCAGAACTGCCTTGCGGAAATTCCACAAGGCAGTTCTGGTCTTAGCCTTCTGATGAAGGGCCTGGGTTTCCGGGCCCGATTGGCTCCTGAATGCTATCTGCTGTTGACTCCGGCTGTACGCCGGGACCGCCTGATCCATATCCGGGAACCATTGGTTCCGAAGAAGAGCTGCTTTCCCCGGGGCCAATTCCTGGCCCTATTTCTATGGGCTTCTGCGTAGATTCCACAGTTTCCTCCCCAGAGCTTTCACTTTTCTCAGATTCTTCTTTGCCTAAACTTCCCTCCGTCTCTTCCGTGGAAGCCTCCTCTGACAGAGTTTCCTCCTCCTGTACCAGTTCCGTAGATACCTCCGGCACAGCTTCCGCTGTGTCTGCAGGTGTCTCCGGCGCAGACGGCTGTGTCTCTGGTGACTGGCCGGAAGAGGATTTACTGCTTCCTCCTACCCTTGCTTCCGGTGCGTTCTCTGCTACATCCCCCATTCCGCTGTCAGCCGCAATCTGGACACTGATTCTCTTCACTGTAGAAGATGGTTGATATTCCATATCTTCATACAAAAATTGGTGAAGCTGAATCACATTGCTCTCCAAAGTCAATGGAATCACACAGTCCATTTTCCCGATATAGGTCTCACCTCTGGAAAACGGAAATCCCCCACTCTCTCCTATATGGAATTTTTTCACACTCTTAGCTAACGGCAGCAGATCATTGATTCCCACACTGGTAGAAATCTGAGGCATCACTGTATTTAGAACCGTAGTAAGGGTGCCTAAATCCGCCTGTTTCGCCTTCTCCATTGCCAGTGAAATCACCAGTCTCTGTCTGGCTGTCCGGTTATAATCTGTATCCATCAGACGTAAACGTGCATAAGCTACTGCCTGAACACCGTCCAGATGCTGCATTCCCGGATGCTCCAGCTGATAGGAACCTAACCCCGTAGAATTTACTGTCTCCGTAATAAACCCGTTTATGTATGCAAACTCACTCTCGGAAATCTCCAGATCAATTCCACCTAAAATCGTGATGGCATCTGCCACTGCCTTCCAGTTAAACGTGGCATAGTCATCGATTTTCAAATCCAGATTCCGCTCCAGCGCTTCCACTGCCTGTTTATGTCCACCGTCAAAATAAGCCTGATTGGCTTTATGGTATTTTCCTTCCTCGCTGACCTGCAGATAGGTATCCCGAAATACAGACACAATACGGATTTCCCCTGTCTCCCGGTTCAGTACACAGATCATTTCCACATCCGAATGATTGTCTTTTTCCAGCCCACCGTCTCTGGAGTCCACACCAAAAACAGCTACGGTCCAATATTTGCTTTCCGTGCTTTTCCGAAAATAGAAAAAGATTCCCCCTAACAGTACACATAAGAGCAGCAGTTCAAACACAACGATTTTCCGCTTTCTCCTAGCCCGCTTTTTTCTACTTTCTTCCGCTGCCTGGCGGACCATGGACTCCCTTTTTCTCTCCGCCCTGACCTGACGGGCTATGGCTTCCGAACGTTCATCCCTGGCATAACGAAGGGTGGGTTCCAGGCTCTTTGGACCTTTTCTATGTCCTTCCGGAGCCCTGTGAGGCGCTCTCTGCCTTTCCAGGTCATCAAACTCGATAATCTCCAGGTCCTTTAGGCTGCTTTTTCTTGTCTGCGGCTGGTTCTTACGCTGCCTGCGTGCGCGCATCCGCTCTACTTCATCCTGATATTCCATTACTCTTTTCCTCTTAAAATTTTCTCACCTTTCAAAATGTCTAATCCGTTATGACACTTCTATAGTAGGGCCAATCAAACTGATAGCGTCCTACCGTGACGTTGTTGGTGGAATTTCCTGTCTCGTGGACCAGATACATGCTTCCATCCTCCGCCCACCCCAAAAACATACATACATGGGCAGAGTCCTCTCCTGTTTTTAAAATAAGATCCCCAGGCTGCATCATTGACCGCTCCACCGCTCTTCCTCCTGAAGCAAAACCACTGGTACTTGCATAAGGCAAACGTTCCCCCAAGGCTGTCCAGTATACCCAGTTTACCCATCCGGAACAGTCCAGTCCTCTTAAGACCCGCCCCCTTCTGTCCGGAGAAACCACAGTACCAAATCCGTTTCCCTCATATCCGGCCTGAGAAGGTTTTCCTCCCCAGTAATAAGGAATTCTTCCCACGGATTGAAGCGCGCATCGGATCACCTCTTTTCTTTTTTCTGACGTACCTTCCGGTATCAGACTCATATAATAAGAGATCTCCGAAGCAGACAGAGGGTTGCGCGTATACATACTTGTAGAAACCGTTAACCCATAGGAATCATACCAATCCTGATCCTCAATATCTCTTGCACAGGCCTGATATCCCTCGCTCCATCCCTGCCAGTTTTCCGTCCATTCCGATTCCTTATTTCCAATACTGTCCTTTGTAAATAAATTCTTTGTTTCTTTCAACCCTGCAATATACACACTTACTGTCAAATCCATATGTCCCTGACAGGTCCCTTTCTGTCTCGATTTTGTCGAATCCTTTGAAGTTGTTTTTGATGATTCCTGACTATCCGTTCCCTTTTGGGACCTTGTGATATCTGTGGGATTGTCTTTTTCCGAGGGGCCGGTTCCCTGAGTAGTATCAGAGTTTTCCCCGGACCTGGAAGCTGTCGGTTCCCCCGGGCCTCCGGTTGATTTCTTTTTCCGGTTGGCATACGCTTCCTGAAGCCGATATAGCTTTGACGCCTCCAGTGGATCGGCAGTCTCCAGCATGGAGTCAAAATCCTCTACATCATACCTTTGAATCAATTCCGTGAAATCTCGTGTTGTCTCCTTCTCTTCTGACTTTTTGTTTTCTTCCGCCTCAGACAGAGTCTCCGCCGCCGGTTCTCCCATTCCCTCTCCTGGCTCCGGATTCCCGTCCCCAACTGCTCCGTCAAGAATTATCATCTCTGCTGGTGATTCATTTTCCGGTGCCACTTCTCCTTCACTGATGCTGCTTTCCTGTGGCTGGCCTTCACCGGCATTTTCTGACAGCCCCTGGCCTTGCATATCACCCACGCTATCCGCCAGCTCCGGATTTTCCCCATCTGTCTCTGATTCTATGTAGGTATCTTCCAAAAACACTTCTCCGTCTCCGCCTAAAACACTGATTTCCTCCTCATAGACAGCTCCCTCAACGGCTTCTTCATCCTCCAGCTCTTCCTCATCCAGGCAGCTTCCATCGCAATAGTAGAAATCGCTGACCGACAACCGATAACTATGAGAACTTCTCCACAATTCCTGTGCATAGTTCAGAAATGCCTCCCCATCCTGAATGTCATGATAATAGGCATAAACACTTGCCAGAGACAGAATCTCTTTGGCATTGGAATAACCGCTTATAGGAATACCGTCCCCGTTATAAAAAGCGACCCTCACCTTTCCCCATGACTGTGGATTCTCCCCCTGTCTTAAATGCTTTCCGACCCTGGCCGCCATCTGCGACGGAGAGCGGGAAGAAATACGGTAAATTTCTGCCATCCAGCTGGCATCTTTCTGAGATAAAATGGAAAATGCCTTTCCTGCCTCACTGTCCATTGGTTCCGAATTTCCTTCCGAAAATACAAAAGCCATATTCAGGCGGCTGGCAGAAGGCTCCTCTCTCAGAAACATCTTTTTCTTTCTGCCTTTTCCCTCCGCCTTTAATTCACTGTTTAAAAGCGACTTTATCGCATCTTCTCCATCATCAGCCTCCATTGTTTCCTGTCTGGCAGAAACCTGAACCGTCACTGTCCAAAGCTCATTCCAGTGATCTGCCGGACAGTATTCTTCTGCCAAAAACACAGAATAAAAACCGCCTATAACCATAAAAAGGATCCCACTCCATGCGGAACGCCTTAAATCTTTATCTGATAATATTTTTCTTTTTCTCAAATTCATCTGTCATATAATCCTCTTTCCTGTTAAGTATAAAATATAACATATTCTTTCTCCAAAAAACAGTACGAAAACATTAACAATTCATTAAGTTCTATGTCCGCAAAGTTATAGAACCAAAAAATAATTGACGCATATCCTATCTTAGGGTTATAATAAACAGAACTTGTGTTTAAGGAGGCACAGGTTTCCAATAGTTAGTACCAGTTTAAGCGCCATGCACCTGTTTTGCCGACCGTGAACGGCTTTTCAAGCCGGGCAAAACCGGTTAACGAGGTGAAGGGAGTATCGAATCTTCGGCGGATGCCCTTCCATGCCGCTTTGGGCGTGTATATACCTTGAAATATGCAGGCAACTGCAAAACAAACAAGGTATAACCAAAGCATGTTTCTGTTAACAGTAAATCTCCATGCCTGCCATCAGGCATCATCATGAATGAAAGGGGATTTACTGTGTCCCTCCGGGGGGATGCACACAAAATGCCAAAAACAGGCATTTTGGCGCGTCGTACGGTCAGCGCAGCAGGTGCGCAGACCTACAGCAAGGATTCAAGACTTTCACAGGAACCCCCTTGCGCCCGGCGGGCGGGTTGCACCACCACCCATGAAAGTCAGGCGGGCGTATTTAGCATACCTGAATTCATGCCGCCTAATCGGCGGCGGACTTTTATAGTAAGAGAATGGAGATTATGATTATGTGTGGAATTATTGGATATACAGGCCCGTTAAATGCAAAAAAAATTTTGCTCGATGGCCTTTCACAGTTGGAATATCGGGGATATGACAGTGCAGGCATTGCCTATTTTGACGCTGCCTCCAAAATTCAATTGGTAAAAAAAACCGGAAAAGTAGCGAATCTAAAAGAATTCTGCTCCCGGATACAGGATAACGCCCACTGCGGCTTGGGGCATACCAGATGGGCCACCCACGGTGATGTAACCGACCAGAATGCCCACCCCCATCAGGCAGGGCGGGTAACCCTGATTCACAATGGCATCATTGAAAATTATCGGGAACTGACGAGAGATTATGGGCTGGAGGGAAAGTTAAAATCCCAGACAGATTCTGAGGTGGCTGCCTGGGTTTTAGACGCTCTCTATGAGGGAAATCCGGCTAAAGCAATCCAGAACCTGCTAAACCATCTGGAAGGTTCCTATGGTTTCTGCATCATGTTCGCAGATCGTCCCGGGGAAATCTATGCCGTAAGGAATGTAAGTCCTCTTGTAGCCGCCTACACCCACTCTGGCGCTATCATTGCCTCAGATTTAACCGCCCTGATTCCTTATACCAGACGGTACTTCGTATTGCCGGAACAGCAGATCGTAAAGCTGACTGCCTACCAGCTTACCCTCTATGACAAAAAAGGCCATCCTGAAGAGCCGGAATATCTGGAAGTAAACTGGAATATGGATGCCGCCATGAAAAACGGCTTTCCTCATTTTATGCTAAAAGAAATCTATGAACAGCCGGAAGCATTAAAAAATACCATCCTTCCCCGCATCAGCAAAGGACTTCCCGATTTTACAGATGACCAGATTCCGGATTCTGTTTTTGAAACCTGCGACAAAATTCATATTATTGCCTGCGGCACAGCTATGCATGCTGGCATGGTAGCCAGGGCACTGTCAGAACCCCTTCTCAGGATTCCGGTGATCGTATCCATCGCCTCAGAATTCCGTTATGAGGAGCCGTTGATTAACGAGAACACCCTGGTAATTGTTATCTCCCAGTCCGGTGAAACGATTGATACCTTAGCCGCCATGCGTCTGGCCAAATCCTATGGTTCCAAAACTCTGTCCATTGTCAATGTAAAAGGCTCCACCATCGCACGGGAAAGTGATTATGTCCTTTACACTCATGCAGGTCCGGAAATCGCCGTAGCCAGCACCAAAGCCTACTCTG
This sequence comes from uncultured Hungatella sp., assembly GCA_910588325.1. Taxonomy (GTDB): domain Bacteria; phylum Bacillota; class Clostridia; order Lachnospirales; family Lachnospiraceae; genus UBA3402. Next base: position 26,657 of record CAJUPP010000015.1, on the reverse strand, counting down.
TCCAACTGGCCGCCCTTTATATGCTTATCTGCCGCATGGCTTTCGTCCGCGGCAAATATTCCAGGGACCAGTCTGCCGCTTTCCTCTCCAGCCTCCTGGATGTAATTCCGGCTATGGAAACCATGCTCAGCCGCAAAGAGGAAGAAAAGAATCTGGTTACCCACCTGATCCAGCAAAGTGATACCTTTTTTATCGGACGGGGAAGAGACTATGCCTTCTCTCTGGAAGGAGCCTTAAAATTGAAGGAGATTTCCTACATTCATGCAGAAGCCTATGCTGCCGGAGAGTTGAAGCACGGAACCATCGCCTTAATCACAGAAGGAGTTCCCGTTATCGCCATCGCCACCCAGGAACGCGTGTTTTCCAAGCTGATTTCCAATGTGCGGGAGGTGAAGGCCCGAGGCGCTTTCGTGATTCTTCTCACCAAATCATCTGCAGTTGTTGAGGGAAATCTGGCAGATATTCATATCCGTATTCCGGATGTGGACGATGCCTTCGCCGTCTTTCCCATTGCTGTCATCCTTCAATTAATTGCCTACTATGCTTCTCTCGGAAAAAGCCTGGATGTGGATCAGCCGCGGAATTTGGCTAAATCCGTGACTGTAGAATAAAAAATACCGCCGTACCAGAGAACATACTCTAAATTCATTCTCAGGTATAGATAGAACTGCCTTGGGGAAATTCCAATGAATTTATCATTCGCTATTTCCCAAAGGCAGTTTTGGTACAACGATGTACTAGCTTTCTTTACACGGAACCGAGCGCAGGGTGATACTTACCAATTCCGGCGGATTTAAAATCCGCATCAGGAAATGGTTTCCCAATCCCCGGCTGACAATCAGGTGTTTTCCTTGCTCTTTGAAATGTCCTCCGTCGTATTTAGGAAAAAAAGTCAGATCCGGCGACAGCAAACCTCCCAGTTTTGGAATCCGGATAATCCCCCCGTGAATATGTCCCGACAAAGTCAAATCTGCTCCCCAGTCTCGGTAAGATGGATAGTACAGCGGATTGTGTGCCAGAAGAATTTTGTAGCAGGAATCATCCGCTTTCCCTAATAACTCCTCTGTATCCTGGGAAGAAAACGTTATTCCCCGCTGATATTCCTTTAAGAGATCTTTATAATACACCATAGGTGTAACCAGACCGTATATTTTTATGAAAGCTCCACGGCTGAATATCTTTTGTTGCTGATTTTTAAGAGTGATGACTCCCATCTCTCTTATGGTTTTCAAAAATTTATTGCGGATCTTCTCTTTCATCTCCTGTTCATGGTTTCCCTCAACATAGTAAACCGGATAATCATCGCACAGCTGACAGCATAAATTCTCAAATCTTTGAATTGCATGAAGGCTTGTATCAGCCATGTCTCCGGTCATAACAACCATATGAGGGTCTGTTTGTCTGATTCTCCGAACCAAATCCTCATTATCCCTTCCATAGAGAGCCCCATGAAGATCAGAAAGATGGATAATTCTGTAATTATTAAATTCCGGCAAAATCCGTTTTGAACCGATGGTATAATCTACTGTTCGAAATGTCATACTGCAAATCCAATCATAATCTATGAAGCGCTGCCAATGTCCCCAATCCCTCAGAATGCCTGGCAACCGCCTGTTTCATTGTTCCTGGAACATTGTAGCATACATACCCTCAAAAGTCACGAACCTCTTTCCCAACTCTCCCAAACTCCTTCCTATATAGTTACTGTTCACTCCACATCTTGTCGGACAGACCTTTCACGATTTCTCAAACTGCAAAACTTTAACGAAATGACATGATACCAGGGTCAAAAGGTCTAAAATCCGATGCAAGCTTGCTTGCAAGAGGATTTTTGAACTTGGGACCCGCCAAAAACATGAAAAAGCAGCCCGATTAGGGCGGTTTTTGAATGTTTTTGAGGATTGCAGGAGCATAAAGTGCGGAGCAATCCGGTATCAGAGGGGGCAAAAGATCTTTTGACCCCAACATCATGACATTGGCTCACGGAATGAACAAGCAGTAAAAGACCCGACCGACGTTCTCGTCAGTCAGGCCTTCTATCTGTTTTCTTATTATGATTCAGGTTGTATAAGCGTCAGCTTACTTTCCGGCCATCTGCTTCTCCTGAGCCTCGATCATTTTCTTTACCATATAGCCGCCAACCGATCCGTTCTGTGCGGAAGTCAGGTTGCCATTGTAACCGTTGGTTAACGGAACACCCAGCTCATTTGCTACTTCCATTTTGAATCTGTCCATTGCCTCTTTTGCTTCTGGTACGTTAGTTGTGTTAGAAGATTTGTTTGACATATTAAACGCCTCCTTGTTCTTCATATGATTTATTTTCTTGCTACACTCCTATTATGTGCGTGTAAAAAAATAATACACTAGAAGGTTCTGCGTAATCTGTCATTTTTTAGCAATTAACAACGGATCCTTACTTTCAGCCATGTATATCTACAGATTCAATTTCTCATAGCTTCGTTCCAGATACTCATCAAGCTTCCTCTTCAACTCCTGGTGTTCTTCCTGCTCTAATTCCGGATCCTCCTCCAGAAGCTCATTTACCTCCTCTGATACGGCTTTTAATATATCCGCATCCGTAAAAATATCTGCCAGCCGGAATTCCATATCTCCGCTCTGCCGGATCCCAAAAATATCCCCCGGCCCGCGAAGCTTCAAATCTTCCGACGCAATATAAAAACCGTCATTGGATCGGTTTAAAATATCAAGACGCTTCTGGGTTCCCTCCTGGTCGCCGCAGTTTACCATAATACAGTAAGACTGGTATTTTCCTCTTCCGACCCTGCCCCGCAGCTGATGAAGCTGAGCCAATCCGAACCGCTCCGCATTCTCAATCATCATTACTGTCGCGTTTGGCACATTCACTCCCACTTCCACAACCGTAGTGGACACCAGAATCTGGATCTCTCCTGATGCAAACCGCTCCATAATCTGATTTTTTTCTTTTCCCTTCATCTTCCCGTGAAGGCAGGCAATCTCCGGGCCCGGAATTTCTTTCGACAAAATTTGGGCATAATCCAGCACATTTTCCGCCTCAATCATCTCGCTGGCCTCCACCATAGGGCAAATCACATATGCCTGGCGTCCTTCCTTTACCTGTCTGGCTATAAAATCATAAGCTTTCTTCCGATATCCAGTATCCACCACGCAGTTTTTAATGGGAAGCCGGTTAGCCGGAAGTTCATCGATAATGGAGATATCCAGATCCCCATATAAAATAATTGCCAGAGTACGCGGAATCGGCGTGGCACTCATAACCATCACATGAGGCTCCTGCCCCTTCTCTCCCAGCCTCTCTCTTTGTCCCACGCCAAACCTGTGCTGCTCATCAGTAATCACCAGAGCCAGCTTATCATAGACCACTTTCTCCTGAATCAGCGCATGGGTTCCTATGATAATATCCGCCTCATGATTTTTAATTTTCTCATAGGCAGTCCGCTTTTCTTTGGCTGTCATGGAACCAGTCACTAAAACCAGCTGCTTGGGAATCTTATAGGTCTCAAACAGCTGCGCCATGCTTTCATAATGCTGTTTTGCCAGTACCTCCGTCGGCGCCATCAAAGCTCCCTGGCATCCGTTGTATGCTGTGTGAAGCAGAGCCAGCACTGCCAGAATCGTCTTCCCGGAGCCTACATCTCCTTGGATCAGACGATTCATCACCAAACCGCTGCTTAAATCCCACTCAATCTCATTCAGCACAACCTCCTGAGCACGGGTCAGTTTATACGGAAGACGCTCTTTTAACCGCTTCACCTCAGGCGATAGCTTCATCACCCAGCTGCTGCGGGCATTCTCTCTATTCTCCTTTAACCGACGCACTCCAAACAAAAACAGAAAAAACTCGTCAAATACCAGCCGCTTTCTGGCAAACAGAAGATCCTGCCTGTCTGTGGGAAAATGAATATGCTGGATAGCAAAGTTATACTCTGCCAGTTCATATTTTCTCCGAAGTTTTCCAGGCATATAATCCCGTTCCGTCTGCCTGCTATCCAAAGCTGAAGCCACCGCCCTGGTAATGGCTTTATTACCCAGTCCCCTGGTCTGCCCGTAAACCGGCTGCATATGCTTCATAACAGTCAGATAACCGTCTCTCGTGTAGATTTCCGGCTGCTCCATGGTCAGACGATTGTTTTTCTTTACTACCTTTCCGCAAAATACATGATACGTTCCGGCCTGAAGAGTATTTCGCAAAAAAGGCATGTTATACCAGACCAGCTGCAACGTTCCAGTCTGATCTCTCAGAGAAGCCGTAATCACCTGAATGTTCTGAAACCGCCTGACAGAGGCATCCTTTTGAAGAATCCCTGCCACGGCCCCCATCCTGTCCACCTCTAACTCTTTGATGGATTGTGGTTCCTCATATGCATGATATGCTCTTGGATAATAGTGAAGCAGGTCATCGATTGTGTTTACTCCCAGCTTCTCAAATAACTTTCCTGTTTTATCTCCGATTCCTTTTAGGGAACGGACAGATTCCTGATTCATAATCCTTATTCTACGGAAATCAGATAATAGTAGATAGGCTGACCGCCAAACTGCAGTTCCGCCTCACAGTCTTTTAAGACCTCCTTGGCCTTCTCCAAAAATGTTTCCGCTTCCTCTTCCTTCACTTCCGCACCGTAATACACGGTCACCAGCTCCGATGTATCATCCATCATAGCTCTCAAGGTATCCAGTGCCGTCCCTTCCACAGACTGCCCCACTGCCACAATCCCCTGATCCCCGATGCCCATGATATCCCCTTCTTTAATCTCTTTGTCTTCAATCATGGTGTTGCGCACCGCATAGGTAATCTGGCCGGTCTTCACTTTGGACATCTCCCGAGTCATCACTTCTTTATTCTCTTCCACAGACAACTCCGGCACAAAGTTAATGATAGCTGTGATTCCCTGAGGAACCGTCCTGGACGGTATCACGATAATCTCCTTATCTTCCGCCAGTTCTGCCGCCTGATTAGCCGCAAGAATAATATTGGAGTTGTTCGGCAGGATAAAAATGGTATCGGCATTCACTTGCTCAATAGCAGTCAGCATATCCTCTGTGCTGGGGTTCATGGTCTGTCCCCCTTCGATCAGATAATCGGTACCGATTCCCCTGAAAATTTCGCCGAAACCTTCTCCGATGGATACGGCGATGAATCCATATGATTTTCTTTCCTCTGTTTTGCCGGCAGCCTCTTTCTCTTTTTCTTTCGCCCTTTCCTCTGCCTGTCTGGCCGCAAGCTTCTCCGCTTCTTTAATCAGCTTCTCATGGTGTTCTTCCCTCATATTGTCAATCTTCATTTTGGACAGGGAACCGTAAGTCAGAGCCTTCTGAATGGCCAAGCCCGGATCATTGGTATGGACATGTACCTTCACCACATCATCATCAGATACTACAACAATGGAATCACCGATAGATTCCAGATATGCCTTAAATTCAAGCTCATCCGAATCCTCATATTTTTTCTCTACATTAATAATAAACTCTGTACAGTAGCCAAATCGGATGTCCGCTGTGTCAAGTTCGGAAGACCCTATCTCCACCCTTGGCCCGGCACTTTCTACCGGCACCTCAACCTCTCTGCCCAGAAGGCCGTCCAGGGCTCCCTTCATCACCTGGATCAGGCCCTGACCGCCGGAATCCACGACTCCGGCCTGTTTTAAAATAGGAAGCATCTCCGGTGTCTGGCTTAAAACGTAGTCGCCGTACTCAATGACTCCTTTTGCAAAGGCAATGATATCTTCTGTCTCAGGCGCCAGCTCCAGAGCCTTCTCCGCCATACCTTTTGCAACGGTCAGAATCGTCCCTTCCTTGGGCTTCATGACTGCCTTGTATGCCGTCTCGGTTGCCCGGACAAAAGCATCTGCCAGCACAGTAGTTGTAATCACATCTACAGTCTTGATCTCTTTGGTAAATCCGCGGAACAGCTGGGATAAAATAACACCGGAATTTCCTCTGGCCCCCCGCAGTGAGCCGGAGGAAATGGCCTTTGCCAGCGTATCCATGGTTGGCTCCTCCAGAGCTGCCACTTCCTTTGCCGCTGCCATAATGGTCATAGTCATGTTGGTTCCCGTATCCCCATCAGGAACCGGAAATACATTCAATTCATTGATCCATTCCTTTTTCGCCTCAAGCCCCTGAGCCCCTGCCAGAAAAGCCTTCTTAAGCGTCTTTGCATCAATCGTATTCATACCCACGGGTGTGTTCCTCCTTAATCAATCACTCGTACACCTTCGACAAAAATGTTAATCTTATCTACTTCCATTCCGGTGAACTCTTCGACTTTATATTTTACATTCTCTATCAGGTTATCTGCAACTGCAGAAATGCTGATGCCGTATGCCACAATCACATGAAAATTCAGTGTGATATGGTTTTCTTCAATGTCAAGATTAATCCCGTGGGTCAGGCTTTCTCTCTTCAGTAATTTCACAAGCCCGTCTTTCATGCTGACAGCCGCCATGCCGACGATCCCAAAGCATTCCACCGCCGTAATACCGGCATATTTTGCAATCACTTCCGGGTTGATCCGAATTTCACCAAGTTTGTTACTGATTCGCCCCTTCATAGCGATACCTCCCTCTCTATATTTTGCTTTATATCATTATTCTTTCCATCTTTTGGTTTTTTAAGTATACCATAACAAAGATATTGTGTCCATTCTAAAGTTTTCATAGGACAGCCAGAAATTACCTTTACGTATGGCCGGCATTGGTTTCGCTCCTCTTAAAATTACTTATGGTTCAGTTTAAAGGAATCGTATCAGAATCGTAAGCAAAGATTAAAGTTTAAAAAACAAATATCTGATATAGTTATATATAGTTTTATCAGAATATATATCAAAAAAATATCAAATAAGCCTGTGTGCGCCCGGCTGCGGACTTATAACGTAAACACAGAAAGGGAGATTGGTAAATGTATCATATTAAAAAATATCCTCTGTTCCTCCTTGGTCTGTGCATCCTCTTAAGCGGATGCAACGGCCAGAAAAATCCGGACAGACCTCTTCCGCTGGTCGAAGCAGTGGATCTTCCGGAAGAACAGATCGAAAATGCTTTATCCGGATTTACAAGAGATGAGTTAGTTGCGGCATGGGGAGAACCTGCCATGGAACTGTTCGGTATGGACGGGGAGGTCTACCCCTTTGATTTGGAAAATCACAAAGGCCATCTGACCGTATATTATGGCACGGAAAACCGTTCTATCGTCTCCGTCAAACTGACAGAGGAAAGCGAAGAGGAAACCACTGCCCCGCCTGTCATGGATTTGGATCAGCTGGTGGCAGAGGGGATTCTTTCTGACAATCAGGAAAAATATTCCGGGGAAGAATTAAGAGGCGAGGGCCATATCATTTTAGAAAGCCGTGAAAACGGCGATGAGTTCATCGTTTATGCGCTTACGATGTACGGAGAGTATCAGTTTCAGGACGGGAATTTTGTAAAAGAATCCGGAACCGGAGTGATCCCAGCAGTCATTACCTTCCAATCGGATAAAAAGGGCGGATATGAATTCCGGTCTCTGACATACCCTGATGACGGCAGCCATTATGCTGAGTCCATCCAAACCATGTTTCCTGAAAAATGGTGGGAGCGGTGTATCTCCCCCTCGGAAGCTGACCATAATCAGTTAAAAACTATGGAAAAATCCTATGCCAAGAACTATCTGAACGAACTGGGAAGAACTGCCGTAGTAGGAGACTATAGGGATTTTGAACATCCGCTTCTGACTGACTGGGGAGTCAGCGCCAACGTATCCAATCTTCTGGTGGAAAACAAGGCTTTGGGCAGCTATCCTTTCTGGATCGGCAATGTAGAACGTCTGGAAGACGGAATCCGATATGTGTATGCTTTGGATTTTGACAGGGATAACAAAAAAATTCTCTTTGCCAAGACCGAATATGACACGGGAAATGTCATAGAGTCTTATACTTACGACTCCGATACCGGTCTTCTGCTTCCACCTGAAGATTTCCCACATGAAACCTCCACCGAAAACCAGATCTTGAAAGAGCCTCCGGTTCTGGTGTTTCAGGATGCTCTGTCCAGCACGCTTAATACGTTTGAATTAAAACCTGACACTGCCTCCTGGAATTACAAGCAGGAAGAGGATGGGGACAGCATGGTGGGATTTGTTTCCTGCGGCACCCATCCTCTGGCAGCGGCCGTCAGGAAAGAACGCTTAAAGCTTCCACGATATAACCAGATGGACTCTGTAGGTTATTCGGTTTCCTCCTGCGTACTGCCTGACCGGATCACTGTAAATGAATATGAACTTCCTGATACCCTGTCGCAGGAAGAAACCTTTGAAGATTTCACACCTGTTTCTTCAAAAACCTATGAAGATGCAATGTTTATTGAGTTAAACCCCGGCATGGGATATGAGATCACTGCGGAATGGAATAAGGAACAATTGGACTCCAGGGGCTTCTACGGAACCGGATATTATTCCTTTATTACCCAATGACCAATGGGAAATTAGTTGTGGCTCACTTTCCCTTCTCCATCCACGGATACTCCGAATCGATTGCTGTATTCATTTAATTTTTGGATAATAGATATCTTTTTATCGCCTTCTGCTATGGTGGGACAATAATCATTTCGGTTGGAAACGGAACTTAAGGTACAGGGAATCAGAGTCAGTTCCGCTTCCCCTGTTACTTTCCCATCTTCCAGTGTAAACGTTGCCTGGGCAATCATGGTATTCTTATCCTTGGGGTTCCGGTTTCCGCCAAAGCAGAAATTTCCAAGACTGTAAAGGATATACTTTCCGTTATAACTGTCCACCCCCTGAAGTACATGAGGATGGCAGCCTACTACCAGATCCGCCCCCCAGCCGATACATTTGCGGCCCAATTCCGTCTGATAGCTTTCCGGATAGTATACGGACTCGGTTCCCCAGTGACAGCAGGCCAGAATGATAGTTACCTCTTCCTGCTTAAGCTTTTCTATGCCGTTTTGCAGGAAGCCTTCTACGGCTTTGCCGTCATACACCTCATTGACAGAGACAAATCCGATTTTTACGCCATTTTCCAGTTCATAGATTCCTACATTTTCATCATAGGCATAGGGCAGGTTTATGCTTTCAAATAAAGCTATGGTATCTGTCACCCCCTGCTGCCCATAATCAATCCTGTGGTTATTACCGAAACTGACCGCATCGATACTTGCCTCTGGTAAAATCCCTATATATTCCGGCTTTCCTTTAATATTAAATGCTTTCTGAACCTTGTTGTTTGAATTCGTCAGAACTCCCTCAAAGTTTACCAAGGTCATATCATCCGCCTCAAAAACAGATTTTACATTTTTAAAGAAATATCCCGGTCCCTCTTTGTCATACATTTCTTCAAAGGTTCCTTCGTAACCATGTATGGAAAGTTTGCCTATGGAACAGTCGCCGGCCAGAGAAATGGTAACTGTTTTTGGCTCTTTCTTTTTGACCTGAGGCTCACCCGGACCAAAACCGCATGTTAGAAATGATGCACCGATAAGCACTGCTGCTAATGTAATTCTCCACTTTCTCATTCTCTTTTGTTCTCCTTGTATCGTTTCCTCTCTTTATTATAGAAAGCACTTTGGAGAAACACAACCATTTTTTACCGGTGTTCTTAGGTTACTGTTCACCGAGGTCAAAAGCTCTTTTACCCCTGATGCCTACGGATTGCTCCGCATTTCATGCTCCCGCAATCCTAAATCATTCAAAATTCGCCAGTGAAAACTCCCCTGTCAGGTTAAATGCATGGTTCATAGGCCCTGATCCCTTTCCTAAATCCAGCATAGCCGAAAGGGCGCCAGATATATAAGCCTTTGCTCTTTCCACAGACTGAATCAAATCAAATCCCTTTGCCAGATTTGCAGCTATAGCGGAGGATAATGTACAGCCGGTTCCATGGGTGTTGGGGTTATTGATCCTCCTTCCCCTAATCCACTGCTTCCTGTTTCCTGTTATCAGGAAGTCGTTGGCATCATTGATATTGTGACCGCCTTTTAACAGTACACTGCAATGGTACTTATCCCTGATCTCTCCTGCCGCTCTCTCCATGTCCTCTTCGCTTTTAATTTCCATTCCGGACAGAATCTCCGCCTCTAAAATATTGGGCGTAATGACAGTCGCCAGAGGCAGCAGTCGTTCCTTTAATGTCTCGATAGCATCCTCTTTAATCAGCCTGGAACCGCTGGTAGCTACCATCACAGGGTCCACCACGATATTTTCCGCTCCGCATTCTGTCAGGCTGTCTGCAATGGTTTCAATCAACTTCACAGAAGAAACCATACCAACCTTTACCGCATCAGGACGGATATCCTCAAACACTGCATCTATCTGCTGCCTTAAAAATAATGGAGTAACTTCCGAAATGGCTTTGACACCGGTGGTATTCTGAGCCACCAGCGCTGTCACCACGCTCATAGCAAACACGCCGTTCATGGTCATGGTCTTTAAATCCGCCTGAATGCCCGCTCCTCCTGTAGGGTCTGTTCCGGCGATGGATAATGCTGTTCTCATAAATTTCTATTCTCCCCGTATACTATTTTCTCTGTCAATTTCTTAAGTTCTTCTGCCGCCGTCCTGATATCCTGCGCACCAAAGATGGCACTGATAACTGCTATCCCACAGATACCGCTTCCTGTCAGCTCCATCACGTTCTGTTTCCCGATGCCGCCTATGGCAATGACCGGAATCTGAACCGCAGCACATATTTGTCTTAATATTTCGTGGCTGACTTCCTGTGCATCCGCTTTGGAACCTGTTGGAAACACCGCCCCTACTCCCAGGTAATCCGCACCGTCTTTCTCTGCCAGAATTGCCTGTTCCACTGTCTGAGCCGATACACCAATAATCTTATTTCTTCCCAGTAACTCCCGCACCTGCCTGATCTCCATATCTCCCTGCCCCACATGAACGCCATCTGCATCTACTTTACAGGCAAGCTCCACATTGTCATTAATCACAAAAGGAACCTGATATTTTCCACACAGTTCTTTCATCTCCAGCGCCTCTCTCAGAAAACTTTCCTCATCAAGCTCCTTTTCCCTGAGCTGTATCCACGTGGCTCCGCCAAGAAGAGCCTCTTTTACCTGCTGGCACAATGTCTTTTCTCCCAGCCAGAAACGATCCGTCACAGCATACAAAAGCAGATCCTTTTTATCGAATTTCATAGTTTGCTCCTTTATCCAATGTGTCTGCGTCCAGATTGTAAACCGCATCGATGATGCGGCGGCAGTATGTGGCATTGCCATCGCCCTTCTGCATATATCCAAACCCCGTCTCTCCTGCAAGTCCCATAAGGCATACGGCTGCGGCCGCAGCCTCCAGTTTATTGTCCGGATTTGCCGCCAGATATGCGGTCATTATCCCGGAAAGCTGACAGCCGGTTCCTGTAATTTTACTCATCTCAGCTCTCCCGTTGCGGATGACATAGCATGTCTCTCCATCTGCAACTAAATCAATTGCTCCTGTGATGGCAACAATGACTTTCCTTTTATCTGCGAAACTTTTTGCAAATGACACCATGACATTAAGGTTCTCTTCCCTTACCACATCTGCAGCATCTGCATCAACCCCTTTGGTGGTGCCGCTTCCCAAAGCCAATGTCTTGATTTCAGAAATATTGCCGCGGATTGCATCAAACGTTATGTTCTCAAGAAGCTTCATCGCCGTACCTGTTCGCAGGGCGCTTGCGCCGGCTCCTACCGGATCCAGCAAAACCGCATGTCCCAGTTCATTGGCCCTGGCTCCGGCCAGAAACATTCCCTCGATGCTCCGCTTGTTTAAGGTACCAATGTTAATATTCAATCCGTCACAAATAGCGGTGATATCCTTTACGTCCTCCGGTTCATCACTCATAATCGGGCTTCCTCCGCAGGCAAGGATCATATTGGCCACATCATTAACAGTTACATAGTTGGTGATATTGTGCACTAACGGGATCGTTCTTCTTACATTTTCCAAGCATTGTCCAAACATAATTTTCCCTCTTTTCCTGGTTCTTCTGACACTCATGTTTTTTATTATTCAACAGGGAACCTGAAAACACAAAAAACGATTCTGAAACAATACTACAAAAAAGCAGACATGCCTTCAATCGTATCTGCATATCTGCTTCTAATATCGCTTCCTATGTATCCCTACGTTGGCATTATCCAAATCAGGTTCATGGGTCGAAGGTCATACCTTCCTCTCAGCCTGTCATACAAGCTCCCCGCTGTTTAATTGTCTTATGAATTATATGCTATTCTCTTTGGAAAGTCAATAGCCGAAAACGGAATCTTTATCATGGTTTTATTATGGTCTTATTTAAAAACCTGTCATAAGCCACCACCTGGATCTCATGATTTCCCTCTGAAAATACTGGCACACCCCGGCGAATCTCACCTTCCTTTTCAGCCTTTTGGGAACACTGCCAGGCTTTTATCCTCTTACAACATCCAGAAGGCCATTCTGTCCGCCATCGGAATCACCTGGGAAAATGGTGCTATCAATTCCTCCCCGGAGGAGACCTGCATCAAGGAAATGGCTGTGAAAAAAAGTATGGAGAAATATCTGCTGGCAGATTCCAGCAAATTCAGCAGCGTGTCTTTGCCGACCTACTGCAATGTAAAAGATTTGACAGGGATTATTACAGACCAGAAACCGGACTCAGATTTCTGTGATTATGCGGCAAAACATCATGTATCTCTGATTATCGCCGGCTAGACGTTGATAGACTTTATAAAGGGGTATCGAAAAATGAATCGATTGCTTCCATATATTGTGCGATTCTTTAAGCAAAACGCCAATATATGGTGTGCCGTTTTCATTTCCCGAAAGCCCCTTTTTTTCTATGCTCTGACTGTTTTTGCTGTCATCCTTCTGAGTTTTATCAATTCTTTGAATGGCATTTCGGATGACATGCTTTGCCTTATTGCTGTTATTCGTTTCCAGAAGCGCAAGAAAGGATTCCAACAGAATACACAGTTCCTGGCTGCTTATGGCTGCACTGCCTTAACTGTTCTTGTTCTTCTCCATCTTCAGCTTCGCAAATTCCTGAATCACCTTCACCGCACCGTCGATTCCTACTGAACTGCTGTTGATACAAAGATCATACCCCTTTGCCTCGCCCCAGCGCTTGCTGGCATAGTAATTGTAGTAGCTGGCTCTCTTTTTATCGGTCTTTACCATAATATCCTTGGCTTTCGATTCGGTCACATTGTTGATCTCCTGAAGGTGCGCCAGCTTATCTGCTTCATTGGCCGTGATGAATACAGTCACCGTGTTGGGATAATCCGCCAGAGCATAATCTGCACAGCGGCCTACGATCACGCAGGATTCCTCATCCGCCAATTTCTTAATGGTATCAAACTGTGCCAGAAAAATCTTATGATTAATCGGCATATCCAGATAAGCAGAAGAATTATATCCCATGGAGTACGTATCCATAACCAGAGAATAGAGAAAACTGTTGGTAGGTTTCTCGTCATGAGTCTCAAATAGTTCCTCGCATAGGCCGCTGTTCTTGGCAGCCTCTGACAAAAGCTCCTTGTCGTAACACTTTACCCCCATCGCCTCGGCAAGCTTCTGTCCAATGATCCTTCCCTGGCTTCCGCACTGCCTTCCAATTGTAATTACCAAATTACCATTCATGAAAATCCTCCTTTCGATGTCCGTGTACCTGTTTTCAAAGTACACAATCCCATGATGCAGCCCAGACTCGGATTCGATATAATCCCCCGCCTTCTGTTCCGGTCCAGACCTCTTACTTGGCCCCCACCACCGGCCTGTACCGCAGAATTCTTCTATTACTGTTCACAGATCCTGTGATGTGAACAGCAGCATACTTTTACCTTCTCCATGGCTTTTCTGGGATAATATTGTAAATACAAATAGTTTTGATATACTTTATTATACATCAAAAACAGGAAAATGTATAGGAATAATTACAATGTTTAAAACATTTATAGACATTAACAGTTACTGCTCACAGGCTCCTGTGAACGTAACAGCATATGCCCCGAAACTGTATTGGCTCATGACGAATCAGCTGAGTGATTCGTCATGAAGTGAACCATTAAAACTCAATATCCAGCCCGTCAGTGGCTGCCACAAATCCATTCTCTTTGAATATAGGGGTTATCCTCTCCCTGATCTTAATGTTATCTGGAAATCCCATATACCCTTCAAATATCTGTGCCTTTTCCACAATGGTACGGTCCAGTACGACACAATCAAAGGAAAACTGTCTCAGTCCCTGCCAGGTCTCTTCCCCAAACACGGCGCTGTCGTGTCCGTACAGCAAGGTCTTTCCTTCATGCTGGATGACATAGATAAAACAGTCCTTCCGTCTATCATGATTGGCCGGCAGCAAAGTAACCTGGTACTCTTCCATATAAAAAGTCTTAAAAGGCAGAACGATTTCCATGTCCAGATATTTCTCTACCCCTTTCTTCCCCATAGCGCTCCTTCAACTGCTGCATCTTCTCGTTGACTCTCTGGTTCCCATAGACATGCCCTGCCGATGTCCTCATCCGATAATTCTTTCCCCCAGTTTCCGGATAGCCCTGCAGCTCTGACACTCGCAGAACAGAGCCGGAACGTCCTCTGAAGCACCGGTTCCGTAAAAATGTATGTTCATATATTTTACCTGCTTTCCTAAATAGTTTCATTCCTGCCGATAATACCGTTATTTTGCAGAGTTTCCTTTAATTCTACGGACTTCTTTACCCGTTTGTCTAACACAATCCCTCCGCGGGCCTAATGGCATGGTTCATGAAAGTCCGAAGCAGAAATCCTGATATAATCGGGATGGTGCGCCAATATGGCACCAACTTTCGTCATTTCTTCTCCTTTTTTATTTTTTTAACTGTATACACTATATTTTTACTATATTTTTCTTATTTTCACGTTCTTTTTTATGCAGTTTATATATGGTATTTTATCAGTTCTCTTATCCATATTCATTACAACTGTGTTGAACTTTTTATATGTTATGTTGTAAAATCAAGCCTACCTTATCGCTTCCAGCTGCAAGTTTGAAAATCATTCCTATTTTTCCAATATATTCAAAAAGAAATTTCTCCTGACACCTTTGGAGTATAGAAAAAACTCCCGACTTCCGTCTCCAGACAGCGAGAGTTAATATCAGACAATTATTGGATTAATGACTTTGTAATCCGAATCCCTTCAGGAGTAGCGGCAAGGCCACCCTCCCCTGTTTCCTTCAGGGAAAGGTGCATTTTCTCTCCCACTTCCCGCATAGCATCAAAGACCTGATCCGCGGGAATAGCGCTGGTGATTCCTGCCAGAGCCATATCTGCGGCCGTCAGTGCATTGACTGCCCCTGTCACATTCCGTTTCACACAGGGCACCTCCACCAGGCCCGCTACCGGGTCGCAGACAAGACCTAACAGGCTCTTCATGGCAATGGCGCTGGCATGGCAGATCTGCTGGTTATCTCCGCCTTTTAAAGCAGTCAAAGCCCCGGCCGCCATAGAAGAAGCCGCCCCGATCTCCGCCTGGCAGCCTCCCGCCGCTCCAGCGATAAATGCCCGGGCAGCAATAACCTGGCCGATTCCGGCCGCTACATACAGGCTCTCAATCATGGCCCTGTGAATATCCTCCGCGTCCTCCTGATACATCCGGAAATAGGGAATGAGAACAGCCGGCAGCACACCGCAAGAACCTGCAGTGGGAGCCGCTACAATCCGCTTCATACAGGCATTGGACTCTCCCATCTGAAGGGCCTGAACCACAACCTGGCTGATAAAATCTCCACACAAAGTCTTTCCCGTCTTCCGGTACTCCTCCATGGCGGCTCCCTGTCCTCCTGTCAGTCCGCTGGCAGACTTCAGCTTCCCGTCATAGGTAGTGGAAGCCAGAAGCATAGCATCCCACATGGCATACATCTGAGCCATGGACTCTTCCCGGGTCACCTTCCGCTCCTCCATATCGTCATCCAAAACCGCCTGGAAAAACGATACGTTCCTCTTATCACAGTAATCAACGATTTCCTTCAACGAATGATATGCCATACTCCTCCTCTCTCACTCATCCCCGATATTCAGACGGGTCACCTTAATGATGCCCTCCACCCGTTTCAGCCATTCTATGGCGGAATCCGGAATATTCTGATCCGTCTCCATCACCATGACCGCGTAGCCGCCTCGTTTGTCCCGGTACACGTTCATGGTGGCAATGTTGATGGACTTATGGGCCATCAGAGATGTGACCTCCGCCACATGGCCGGGCTGGTCCAGATTATGAACGATCAGAGCTGGGCGTTCTCCTGTGACATTGATCTGGATCCCGTCCAGTTTATTAATCATAATCCGGCCTCCGCCCAGGGAAGAGGCCTGAACCTCCAGGGCCCTTCCTCCTGCTGCCTCCACCTTCAGAAGCGCTGTATTGGGATGGGCATCCCGGATATTCATCTTTGAAAATCTAAACTCCATGTTCTGTTCCCTGGCAATGTCAAAACTTTCCGGAATCTGGATATTGTCCGTATCCATGCCCAGAAGCCCTGCCACCAAAGCTTTGTCCGTACCGTGCCCTGTGCCTGTAGCCGCAAAAGAGCCGGACAGGATAATATCCGCCTTCACCGGCACAGAACCCAATAATTTTTTTGTGATCAGCCCGATTCTCACTGCCCCTGCAGTGTGAGAGCTGGATGGTCCCACCATTACCGGCCCTAAAATATCAAAAATATTCATCCTCTGTCTCCCGTTTCCAATTTCTCAAGCAGCTTCTCAAAATACTCCGGCAAGGGCGCCTGAAACTCCAGATACTCCCCTGTCCGCGGATGGACAAACCCTAAAACCGCCGCATGCAGCGTCTGGCCCTGCAGGGAAAACGGACATTTATGAGGCCCATACACCTCATCTCCCACAAGAGGATGCCCAATACTGGCCATATGCACACGAATCTGGTGCGTCCTTCCTGTTTCCAACCGGCACTCAATATAAGTATACCGGGAAAACCTCTGTAAAACCTCATAGTGCGTCACTGCATGCCTGCCGTTTTTCTCGTTGATACTCATCTTTTTTCGTTCAACCGGATGTCTGCCGATAGGAGCATCCACAGTTCCCTGTTCCTCTTTTATAACACCATGAACCACAGCCAGATACTTTCTGGTGATGGAATGTTCCTTCAATTGTGCCGCGATGGCATTGTGGGCGAAATCATTTTTGCAGGCAATCAAAATCCCTGTGGTGTCCATGTCAATCCGATGAACAATTCCCGGCCGCATCACACCGTTGATTCCGGAAAGCTGATCCTTACAATGGGCCATCAGCCCGTTCACCAGAGTACCACTGTAATGCCCGGCAGCCGGGTGAACCACCATCCCTTTCGGTTTATTCACAAGAATCACATCCGGATCCTCATATAAAATATCCAGATCCATATCCTCCGCCAGAATTTCCGGCTCCACCGCCTCAGGAATGTCAAAAATTACCTGATCTCCAAAACACACCTTATAGCTGGCCTTCACAGACTTCCCGTCCACAAGAACCTCTCCGTCTTTCAAAAGCTTCTGAATATAAGAACGGGACAAATTCTCACACGCCTCTGCCAGATAGCGGTCAATACGGACATCCTCCTGCTCCTCTGCTACCAGAAAATGCTGTCTCACTTAAAACTCCTTTCCCATGTCCGTTTACTACGAAAGTTTCGAATCCTTGCTGTAGGCCTGCGCACTTGCTGCGCTGACCGTACGACGCGCCAAAATGCCCGCTTTTGGCATTTTGCGCGCATCCCCCGGCATGATGGTGCCTCCTCGGCCGGGCCCATGAAGGTTTACTATGAAAATCCGCCGCCGATTAGGCGGCATGTATTCAGGTATGCCAAATGCGCCCGCCACACTTTCATGGGTGGTGGTGCGTCCGCAGCCGGGCCCATGAAGGTTTATCCTACATCCCTTTGCTGTTACCGCCTGGCTTCAGCACCTCGAAATCTTCATCGGAATAGACCTTTAACACCAGAAACAACAACACTGCCGTCGCCACCGTTACATAACAGTCCGCCACATTGAAAATCGGAAAATCAATCAATTTAAAATACAGAAAATCCACCACATACCCCTGGACAAGCCTGTCAATAAAATTCCCCGCCGCCCCAGCTGCAATGAAGGTGAGGCAAATCTTAAGGGGAAGATATCTCCTCTCCCCCGGAAGCTTCCACATGACATAAGACACTGCCGCAAACACGACTGCTGCCACCACAAAGAAAAAAAACTGTCTCCCCTGAAGCATTCCAAACGCCGCTCCCTGATTCTCCGAATAAAAGAACTCAAAGACCCCATCCCACAAAACCACAGGCCCTTTCCCCTTCAATCTGTCCGTCATCAGTCTCTTCGTCCACTGATCCAGCCCGGTAAGCATTATCACTCCCACTATAAACCCGAGGATTGTACTCCTTTTCCCGCTCATGCTTTCTCCTTTATCCGTTTGACTTTTCACAGGCTATCTTGGGAACTGCTATTCAAGAACCAAAGAAAGTCCCCGCCTCATCTCTTCCTCCGTCACCTGCCGGTCCATATACGCCTGTCCGATTTTCTTCAGCAAAATAAACTTAATTTTCCCCCCATCCATCTTCTTATCATTCTTCGTAGCCTCTATCACCTGCTCCAAATCCACCTCCGAGACAGAAACCGGCACATGAAATCCTTCCATCATCTGCTTCACTTCCAAAACCTCTTCCCTGGAAATCAGCCCTTTCTCCTCAGACATCCACGCAGCCGCCAACGCCCCCACTGCCACACAATGCCCATGAAGCATCCCAAAATTCTTCCATTTCTCAATAGCATGCCCCAAAGTATGCCCAAAGTTCAAAAGCGCCCGTTCTCCCTGCTCCGTAGGATCCTCCTCCACGACCTTCCTTTTGATCTCATCGCTTCCCCAAATCATCTCCAAACATACATCCAGATTCCGCTCCATAATCTGATCTGCATGCTCAGAAAGCCACTGATAATATTCCTTATCTTTAATCAATCCATGCTTAATAATCTCCCCCATTCCGGAAGTAAACTGTTCCTCCGGAAGAGTCAGCAACGTACTGACATTGGTATAAACCAGTTTTGGCATGTGAAATGCACCTACCATATTCTTGTAGGAATCAAAATCCACCCCCGTCTTCCCCCCAATACTGCTGTCCACCTGGGCCAAAAGCGTCGTAGGAATCTGAATAAAAGCCACTCCTCTCAAATACGTAGCCGCAGCATACCCGCACAGATCACCTACTACTCCGCCGCCTAAAGCCACCAGCAGATCGTTCCTGTCAAAATGGTGAACAATCAATGTCTCGTACAGCTCCTGCACCGTCTTAAGATTCTTATGCTCCTCCCCTGCCGGAAACTGAAACGATATCACCTGTTTACAGCATCCTGCCAGAATACCGGCTACAATCTCAAGGTATAATCCGGCTACCACAGAGTCTGTCACAATGCAGATTCTCCTCCCCCTCACCTCCAGCTTGCTGACCTCCTCTTCCAGCTGCTCAAAGGATGTGGATAATATAATATCATAAATATGTTTCTTATCCCGATGTACCCCAATCCGATTTTCCATAGTTCTCCTTCCCTGACTGAAGAAAGCAAACGGCCAGGGAGACCGTCTGCTTACTTTTGTCTTCGTCCTTATACATTACTATGAAAGTCCGCCGCCGATTAGGCGGCATGTATTCAGGTATGCCCAATGCGCCCGCCTGACTTTCATGTATGGTGGTGCAACCCGCCCGCCGGGCGCATGCAGGTTTACTATAAAAGTCCGCCGCCGATTAGGCGGCATGTATTCAGGTATGCCAAGTGCGCCCGCCTGACTTTCATGGGTGGTGGTGCTGTCCACTGCCGGGCCCATACCGGTTTATTAAAAGACTATAACCTTAAATTCATCCCTGGCATGTCAAGTCCGCTGTTGTTCAGACCCTGAAAATCACCGGAAAGATCCACGGATGCCGGAACCGCAATAAAAATATAGTTGGATATCTTCTGTAAATTACCGTTAATCGCATAGGTTGCTCCGGAAGTAAAATCAATAATCCTTTGAGCCACCTCCATATGCAACCCTTCCATATTTAAAACCACCGCTTTTCCTGCTAACAGATAATCCCCGATTTCTTCCGCATCCTCAATAGATGTGGGACGGATCATAGACAGTTCTGCCGAAGGCTGCTGTTTCATCGGTACTACTTTCGCAGAGGACTTTCCTAAAAATCTTGGCTTTGGAGGCTCATCCTCATCATAGTCGTCATAATAATCATTGTCTTTCTTCACAAAAATGCTTTTTCTGGCCGGTTTTTCATCTTCATAATCATCATCCAAGAAGTAATCATCATCGTCGTCGCTTAACCGCATGCTATTCATTATTTTTCCCAAAAAACTCATTATTGCTCTCCTATCCTCCGCCTTACACCGAAAATACCGGTGCCTACTCTTACCATGGTCGCTCCTTCCTCAATAGCCACCTCAAAATCTCCGGTCATGCCCATGGAAAGAATACTCATGTTAACATTATCAATGTTTTTACTTTTCATGTCAACATAAAATTGATGAAATATTCGAAAAATTTGCCTGTTTTCTTCTGCCTCCTCCACAAATGGGGCGATTGTCATCAAACCGCACACCTTGATATTCTCAAGCTGGCTGATCTTCCTCAGGGCCCCTTCTGTCTCATCTAAACGAAAACCAAACTTTGTTTCTTCCTCCGCCACATTCACTTCCAGAAGCATAGGTGTGGTGATTCCCTGCCGTTGGGACTCCTTGCTGATCTCTCCCGCCAGTTTTATGGAGTCCACGGAATGTATCAGGCAGACCTTTTCCACTACCTGTCTTACCTTGTTGGTCTGCAGATGGCCTATCATATGCCACCGAATATCCTCTGGAAGCTGCGGATATTTTTCCAATATCTCCTGAACCTTGTTCTCTCCAAAGTCCCTTACTCCCGCCTCGTACGCTTCTCTTACATCACTGACAGGTTTTGTCTTACTGACTGCAATCAACGTAACTTCTTTCGGATCTCTGCCGCTTCGCTCACAGGCAGCCCTTACCCTTCTCTGTATCTCATGAAACCGGTCTGCAACCATACGCTATCCTCCCCTATTGATAGATCAGCACCCCTTCTTTTTCAATCAGGGATCCATCTAATACAATGTGGTCATATACATTCAACCCGTAGCTTGTACCCTTTTTTACAGTATAAAATTCATCACTCTGGGCCAAAATCTCTATCTGTTTAAATACGGTATATCCTCTGTTAATATTGTAGACTCCCTGAAGAGATGCCGACTGCCCTACCTGATACCGTTCTGTGGAATCAGGCTTTACCAGATAATCCCCGGCCTGAATCTCTTCCCCTTCGCCCATGTCAATATAATAATATTCATCTGTAGAATAGTAAATGGTGGTAGGAACAAAGACAATGGAAGTTCCGCTTTCGGAATAAACTTCCTTATAAAACCCGCTCTGTACACTGTCTCCTCCGGTAGTTAAAAAACTTACTGGAACCAGGTAAAAATTATTGCTGATGACGGAACTGATTGGGATCTTTAACCCCTCCGCCGAACTGGTGACGATCTCAAAATCCAGATACCGGTCAGACACAAACTGCACCATATACTTTGTAAAATCCAGCTTACCGTAAGTCTTGCCGTCCGCTCCCGTAATCACGGACAGATTTCCTGTGGTAGTTAAATCGGAACCAGAAAAAGATACCCTTAAACTGGGTTCCCTGCCGAAGGCTTCCTCGTCTTCTTTGGACATGGGAAATATGAGGGACCAGGCATCATCCGTAACTACTTTGTAGACCGGTGTCCCCTGCTCCATCAGCTGTCCCGCCTTGGTGATTCCCCTGGAATAGTTGCTTCTGTCAAAGACCTCCTCGGAAATCTGGGACACAGTCAGGTCTTCATAGGAATCTATGGCATAAGAAATCACTCCACTTACAGGAGTCTGAACCTGCTTAAAATTTCCGCCTAACTGCTCGATGACCTGCTCCTGGCTTTCCATGGCATAAAAGTTGGCATACTCCGAAACCAGGGCATCTAAAGAATACTTCGTGTCATACACGTCATCAAACCGCCCATCAGAATAGGACAGGCTGTAGTTGGACAATTGTTTTTTTACGCCCAGCAGATCCTCATCTGCCAGGGAAGCCTGATCCAATCCATTCTCTTTTACAATGGAGGCCAGGGTTCCTGACTCATCAATGGAGTAGATGCTTGTTCCGGCGGCAGCTCTCTTTCCTTCACGAATGTAATAGTTAATGTAACCAGTAGTGTCTAAGTATGCTACGGTTTCGTTTCGTAAAATGATTCCGGTGTATTTTTTGTTATTTACAATTGCCCCCTCTGTCACTTCATATGGCTGAACCTTTTCCTTAGTTATGTATTTATAGACATAGAACGTCATATAGGCAAATATAGCAAAAAAGATAAATGCACCTATATTGAAATTCCTCCGTCTTCGGTACGGGACAACTTTCTGGTTTCTTTTTGCCATTATGAGACTCCCTTCCCTATAGTATTATAATGTGCAATCACAAAAAGTGCAAGCCCGTATGGGAAATTGTAATATTTTTGTAACGCATCATTGAATCCTCAGGTAAAGTAAGATATACTAAAAAAGTACATTTAAGAATTTCTTCAAATATAACGGGGGTGGAAATATGATTCATATTGCACAGGATGGAACCGGCGATTTTACTACGATTCAGGGAGCTTTGGATTTTGTGGCTCAAAATTCCTCCCAGGATCACCCGTCAGGTTCTGAGACAGTCCTGTTTATTCACAACGGGATTTATAAAGAACGCGTCACGGTATCTGTCCCTTACGTTACATTTTCAGGGGAATCAAAAGAGCATACCGTTCTTACTTATGACCTGTTCGCACGGATGAAGTCTCCGGATATTGGCAAATTAGGAACCTTTCGGACATATAGCTGTATGATTGACACTCATGATTTTACAGCGAGAAATATGACATTTGAAAACAGTGCCGGACCAGGGGTAACCATGGGACAGGCGTTGGCATTGTATGTAGATGGGGATCGGATCTGGTTTGATAACTGCTCCTTTTTAGGGAATCAGGACACCTTGTTTACAGCGCCTCTTCCGCCTAAGGAAGTGGAACCCAACGGTTTTATCGGACCGAAACAGTTTGAGCCCCGTGTAAACGGCCGCCACTATTACAGGAACTGTTACATTGAAGGGGATATTGATTTTATCTTCGGAGGGGCTACCGCCTATTTCGAGGGTTGTGAGTTCTTTTCCAAGAATACAGACAGCCCTGTAAACAGCTATGTAACTGCCGCTTCCACGCCGGAGGGACAGACTTACGGGTATGTGATGGAGAACTGCCGTTTTACAGGAGACTGCCCGCCTCATACGGCTTATCTTGGACGGCCCTGGCGGGAATATGCCAGGACCGTACTTTTAAACTGCCAGATGGGTGAGCATATCTGTCCAAAGGGATGGCATGATTGGGATAAACCCCAGGCCCATATGACTGCTTTCTATGGAGAATACAACAGTTCAGGACCAGGCGCCTCCATGGAAAAACGGCCGACATGGATCAAACGAATTACCAGGGAAGAACTTCCTTATTATACGAAGGAAGCCGTGCTGCAGGGAGAAGACGGGTGGAACCCATAAGAAATAGCTATTTGAAAAATTCGTGTCTTTCGTGCTGAAATAAAAAGGTCAGACGGCCGTCAAACCAGTCGGCGGCTCCTGACCGCGCACCTCTCCGGTTCATAAAATACAGGGCTCCCTGGGAATAATCTTCCCCCATCAAAGCCCGGTTCACACAATCCACGGTCTGCTGTGTCACCTTACAGGTGTTAATGGCGCCGTTGGATACCGGCGAAAACTGAGATTTTTGGTAAACCACTTCTTTGATCGTATCCGGAAATTCCTTGTCCCGAACACGGTTTAGAATCACATTGGCAACCAAGACCTTGCCCGTATCATCACAAATCCCTGCTTCTGCCTGCACAATACGCAAAAGAATCTGATAATCTTCCTGACTACAGGGCACGACTGTAGCTGCTGTTTCCCGGGCTTCTGTTGTTTCCTGAGTCACTGCTGTTTTTCGGTTTTCTTCCTCAGCCTCGGCTTTTTTATTTTCCTCAACGATTTTCTCATTCAGCATAAGCTTTTCTTTCAAAGAATTCTGTCTCTCCTGTCCCCCAGCCTGGATCCCGCCCTGAGTTTCAGCCTCATACTGCTGTGCGGTCTCCTCTTGGGTTTCTTTTACCTCTGCAGAACTCTCCTCCAGGACTCCCATCACTTCGGAGTTTGTCTCTGCCAGTGCTGTCAGAGTACGGATATCTCCTCTTCCTGTTTCATCAGCAGCCACTATTACAAGAACCAACAGAGAAATGGACGCTATCAATATGGATACCTGCTTAAAAATATTTTCTTTTAAAAACATGCTATGATGCTCCTTTCTTTTTCGAATCATTCCTCAGAATTTGTCTTTCTTCGGAATAAAATGGGAATATCCCCCACTTTTATCGTTAAAGTTTCGGAAATCTCGCTAATTATATGGGAATCCAACTCATAAAGTCAATGGATTCCGTTCATATTCGGCACATTCCATGCCGGATATTTTTTACATTTTTATTTCTTATATTAAAAATTCACTAATTTTCACCATCCTTTATGTTTCAATATATGTATATTTTATTATGAATAATTCTAAATATGTTACTTTTTTGTTAAATTCTAAAAATACTGTTTCAAGGCAGACACGGTCCGTTCCCCCTGCTCAATCACGATTTTTCTTTGGATAAAACCTGATTGTTGTAATATTCCGTAAAAAATATATTACAAATCTGTTACTTAATATTGAAATTTTCGGATGAAAGTGCTACTATATGGGTAGGATAATAATTGATTTCACAAAAGAACAATTCTATTTTTACCTATTTGAGGAGGATATATGTTTAGTTCAAAGAAACCCAAAACCACATCCAGCAGTATGATTAACACGATTATCGGCGATAATTCCAAGATTGAAGGTTTGCTTTTAACCTCAGATTCCACCAGGATAGACGGTCTGCTTCAGGGAAAGATTCTATCAGAAAGTTCTGTTATTATCGGAGAACACGGTGTGATTAGAGGAGATATCAAAGCGGTTGATATCCTGATCGCCGGAACGGTTTACGGCAACATCCGTGCAGAGTCGAAGATTGAGATTACCGGAACCGGTCGTGTGTTAGGCGACATGTTCACCAAGACTCTTGTCATCGATGAAGGTGCCTCCTTCAAAGGAAATTGTACTATGGATGTGACAGAAGATGATAATTCTTCCCGTCCTTCCATTCCGCAGATGGAACCAGAGGAATTTCGTTATACCGAACCTCCTGTAGAGGAAGAAGAATTTTTTGACGAACCTGATGATATAGAAGATGAGGATAAAGATATGGAGGAAGCCAAGGCTGACGGCGCCAAACTGCCGTAAAGTTGAATTCGGATATCCTATTTCCTTTATCAGAAAAGGAGAACAGATTACATATGAAATGGAAAAAATTTAAGAAGGAACGCATTTCCTTAAATTATACGGTTATGCTGCTTCCCCATTCTCAAAAAGAGCCCATTCATTTCAAGACTCCTGTGTGGACCTTTGGTATCTTTTTCATTGCTCTTTTAGTCCTCACCGGTACTTGTCTGTTTTTTGCCGGTTCTCATCACCAGTTAAGCGTGGTTCAGAAGGAAAAGGAGCATCTGGAGCGGGAATGGGAATTATTGGCGGCCCAGAAGGAATTGGAAGACCAGGAAAATGAGATGTTACGGCAGGCCCGGGAGGAACAGGAACTGGCTCTTAAGGAACTGGAACAGAAAACCAGGGATACCTTAAGTGAGTTGGAGGAACTGGTAGCCAGGGAGGATCAGATTCGCCAGGAATTAGGCCTGCAGCAGATGCTGACAGACGCAGATGCACAAAATCAGGGAGACAAAACAGAAAACAGTGAAAGTCTGGAAACTTTGTCAGAAAGTTATGAGCCGGGAGATGCCAGCTTGTCTGCCAACTATAAAATCCGGGTTACTTCCAAAGAACTTCCGGCAGCCATGGCAATGAATACTGCTGACTTTAATGCCATCCAGGCACAACTTAGCCAGCTTCAGAACAGCCTGTCGGAAAAGACCGGTCAGTATGACAGTTATTTAAATATGATAGAAACAAAACGGGAAATGGAAGCCGCGGAAAAAGCCCGCAGAGAAGCCGTAAGAAACTCTATCGTTGAATACGCCCTCCAGTTTGTAGGCAATGCCTATGTTTATGGAGGCAATGATCCCCATACCGGAGTGGACTGCTCCGGATTTACAAGATATATTTTAAGCAACAAGGCTGGGATTTACCTAAACCGCACTGCTGCTTCCCAGTCCACTCAGGGAAGGTCCATCCCCGCCGAGGAGGCCAGGCCCGGGGATCTGGTCTTTTACAGCAGCGGCGGCGGAATCAATCATGTGGCTATCTATATCGGCAATGGACGGATTGTCCACGCCTCTACGGAAAGGACAGGTATCATTACCTCGAACATGTATTACAGGACTCCGGCGAAGGTTGTGAATATGCTTGGAGACTAAAACTGGAGCTTGCATTTACCTGCCGCTCCTGATAAGAAAGACAAATCTCATACCTGTGTGATTGAAACGGTTGTAAGTGCCTCAAAAAATGACGTAGTGCAAAGCAGCAGATTCTCTGCTATACTG
>CAJUPP010000014.1 GCA_910588325.1 uncultured Hungatella sp. | reverse complement strand
TTCCTTTCCCAAAGGCTATGAAGCTACGGGATATGTAATTGAGGGATTGAGCATTTATTTCAAACCTTACAGTACATATTTAATCTTCTTTGTTGTGGAGGATTCCACCATTACGGTAATCCGGGTCTTGAAAGACCGCATGTATTGGCAGTCGATTATAAAGAAAATGCAGAAAATCAACAGATAAATTTACTTCAATTCTCCCGTTTCGGCGAAGCTCTCCGTGTGGTTCAGGAGCATCTGGACAGCCGCAACTTCTATGCGTTCAACCCTGCTTTCGATAAACCCCAGAATACCGCCAATCCATCCTAAATCCAAAGTCACGGAATGCTTCCGTCTTTACAATCGAAAGGAGCTGCCAAAGGACAGCTCCTCCATCTTATACGGCTCTCACCTCTAATCAGCCTCCACCTTAAACACAACCGGCAGATTGCTGTCTATCCTCACAGTCCGAATATACAGGCAGGTCACATACACACTCCCTCCGTTTACCGTGAAACGCATGTCCTCCGAAATGAATTTCTTCGCTGTCCCATCCGTAAACCGTCCTTCCTCAATCCGGGCAGGCCCCTCTGCCGATTTCTTCCACACCTTAGCCCCATATATAGCCTGTCCGTTTATCTTCAGCCATTCTCCGATCTCAAGAAGAAACCTTCTGTCCTTATCCGGTATGTTCCATCCGCTTTCGGCCCTATATTCAGAAGAAGCCGCCCGGCTGTAGTAATATGCCGCAAATTTCCTCAGATACGGTTTCACCCCACTGTGCTGCATCGGCACAGCCAGTCCTCCAAAAACTCCTGCAAGTGCATTTCATCCCTCACTGCTCCAGACAAAGCTCCTGCCTCTTATGGTTGACCGTCCTTCCATACACTCCTCTGTTTTCCATCCCGCTCCTCTGATACATCATATCATAACAGTACCGGATAATATCTTTCCTGGTAATAATCCCGATAAAATTCTCCTGGTCATCCACCACCGGCACAAAATTCTGGTTCATAGCCTTGTCCATCAAATCCTCCATAGAAGCATCCACATACACCGGCTGGTTATCCTGGCGCCGTCTCATGGAAGAGACAGACACATGCTCCGCATCCCTCAGATTCAAATTATACTGATTTTTAATCCCCCACAGCATGTCCCCTTCTGTGATGGTGCCTATGTATTTCCCCATTCTGTTTATGATAGGTACTGCTGCATATTTATGATGTTCCATCTTCTCCAGCGCCTGCCTTAACGTCTCATCATCATAGATAAAAGCAACCTCGCTTTTTGGTGTCAAAAAAAACAAAATATTCATACGTTCTCCTTATTTCACATAATACGTTTATTATAAATGACACCTCTGAAGTGCGTATGAACAAATTATTAGTTTTTTATAAACAAAGCATCTGACCGGAGAAAAAAGAAGATTCCCCACAGCCAGATGCCCCTTCCTGTCGCTGCCTTGTTTTTCACTCACTGAAAACAGGTCTTTCCATCATTCAAAATATCCTACCGGATCAATGGTTTCCCCATTGTGCCGCAGTTCAAAATACACATTGCTTCCCTCTACAGAGTAATATTTCGTAGGCTCCGCCACATACCCGAGAATTCTTCCGGCCTCCAGATACTCATTTTCCACCACCTGGATTTCCTTTAGCTGCCCGCATGTAGCCAGATAGTCATTGCCGAAATCCAGAACCACAAAGTTTCCGATTTCCTCGTTGACACCGATGGCTTCCACCCTGGCATTGGCCGGAGTCTCCACCGGCTGGCTTACTTCCGCCTGTATCACCACTCCCGGGTTACACTGGTACTGATCCAGAGTGGGAAAATAAATGGTATTATCCATACTGTAATCCAGCAGGATATTTCCCATTACCGGCCAGGTAATCTTGCTGGTATCTGAAAAATTCAGCACCAGTGGAATCGCGGCATCCTGCCCCGCTCCAACCTGCGCGGCCTGTGTCTCCGCTGTCTCTTTTTTGGTTTCTGCTTTTGCTAATTTTGTTTCCGTCTCCTGTGTTCTCTGTCCTGCAGGGGCCGTCTCCGGTTCCTCCTTGTGAGCATTGGAATCCCCAGCTATGGGAATCAGTTCCTCATTCTTTTTGTCCTCTGCAATCAGCGCTCCTGGTTCCTGCATCTGCATATATGGATTTTCTTCCGGAGCATTTCCTCTTTGAATGGTAACCACACCTGCTGCGGCAACAATAGTCAGCAGGCCCAGAACTAACATGACAAGAAATAGTTTGTCCTTGAATAACTGATTTAATTTCTCTTTCACCGTTTATCACCTCGGTACTATTCTTACCAAAGGTTCCTCAGTTATTCACATTTTCGAAGAAATAATTATAATATTTTGATAATAATACTTTAAAATCTCCTCCGCACTTTTTCCCTCCTCTGCCATCTTATGGGCCCCATACTGGCTTAAGCCGTATCCATGCCCGACTCCTCTGCATATGGCCCTTAACATTCCTTCATGTTCCTCCAGCGTAAACGCGGCAGAAGGCAGTCCCAAAGCCGTCTGTATCTCATCCCCTGTATAGATATGAGTGCCAATCTGAATCTCCTTCACATACCCGGCCCCATCTCTGCTGACCAGCTGAATCGTATCCATAACCTGTCCCTCTGTCAGCTCCAGCTCTCCCATTCCCTTCTTTACAGCCGCCTCTTTCATAAACCTGACTACTTCCTTTGGTTCCCATTCCATCATGGTCAGATATCCTTCCGCCTCCACATCCTGCTGGCTTTCCACTGATTTCAGGTACGGATACCCATCCCCCCCGTCTCTGGTATATCCAGCGCTGGCCCGATGAAACATAGGCTCCGAAACCAGTTTCTCCTCACCGCTGTCCTCTCCCTCATCCAAAACCATAACCATTCCCTCTGTCTCCCGAACTGCCTGGCTGATCTTGTCATAATACTCCACAAACTTTGGCCTCCCCCACAAAGATTCCATCTGCTCCTCCTCCAGACTTTTAAGCCCCAGTTCCTCTTCCTTTATCTCTGCCTCCTCACCCATCCGTCCATATATATACGTTCTGGCAATTATCGCCTGTGCCTTCAGGGCCTCCAGCTCATATTCCGCCGGGATCTGCCTTGCCACAATTCCCACAAGATACGTTTCCACGTCCAGATATCCTTTCTGTCCATTGCC
This sequence comes from uncultured Hungatella sp., assembly GCA_910588325.1. Taxonomy (GTDB): domain Bacteria; phylum Bacillota; class Clostridia; order Lachnospirales; family Lachnospiraceae; genus UBA3402. The sequence continues at coordinate 49,804 of CAJUPP010000014.1, read as the reverse complement.
GATATAGATCTTCCTTCTCACTCCTTGTCCGTCTTCGGTACCTGTTTCAGGATTCCCCGTGTCCCCGGACAGGCTGCCGGCCAGACCTCCTAATCCTCCCCCGGCAAAGAAGCCGCCGGATGTGCCGCCTGCACCTTCTTTCATTCCATTGCCATACAAACCGCCAACACCTCCGCTCCATGCCAGAGTCACCACATAGGGAAACACAAACACCGCCAAAATTCCTGCAAGCCGCCTTCCCAGACGCATAAAAAAGCCCCCTTCCACAAACTGCTGTTACAGTTTATGAAAAGGAGCCGTTTAATATTACGGTATCAATCCAATGCCTTCTACAGCTTCACCGCAACCTTATCCAGATGCCAGATTTCATCCACATACTCCCTGATGGTACGGTCAGAAGAGAACTTTCCGGAGCATGCCACGTTTAAAATGGCAGCCTTTGCCCACCAGTCCTTCTTTCCATAGGCCTCTCCGATTTTCTTCTCGGCCTCTGCGTAGGATCGGAAATCTTTCAGGATAAAATACATATCCGCTTTATCCATACGGTTGGAATAAAGCAGGGAATCATAAATCTCCTTAAACAATGCAGGATTCTCACGGCAGTAGGTTCCATCAATCAGCTGATTTAATATCCTGCGGATATCCTGGTCATTGTTAAAGATATCCATAGGATAATATCCGCCGTTTTTCTCGAAGTTAATCACCTCATCTGCAGACATTCCAAAAATAAAGGCGTATTCTTCCCCTACTTCCTCCACAATCTCCACATTGGCGCCATCCATGGTGCCTATGGTGACGGCACCGTTTAACATAAACTTCATGTTACCAGTACCGGAGGCCTCTTTACTTGCCGTGGAAATCTGTTCACTGATATCCGCAGCCGCAAAAATCAGTTCCGCATTGGAAACTCTGTAATCCTCGATAAATACCACTTTCATCTTTCCATTGATAGAAGGATCATTATTCACCACATCCGCAACCGCATTGATCAATTTAATGGTCAGCTTGGCACGGCGGTATCCTGCGGCAGCCTTGGCGCCGAAGATAAAGGTTCTGGGAATCATCTCCATGTCCGGATGATCCTTTAACTGATTGTACAGATACATCACATGAAGAATATTCATCAGCTGGCGCTTATACTCATGAAGTCTCTTAACCTGCACATCAAAAATAGAATTGGGATCTACATCGATTCCGTTGTGTTCCTTAATGTACTTAGCCAGACGCACCTTATTCTGGTATTTAATCTCCATAAATTCCTTTTGAGATGCCTTGTCGTCTGCAAACTTTTTAAGCCCCTCAATGAGAGAAAGCTCCGTCACCCATCCGTTGGTTCCCAGCTTTTTCGTTACCCAGGAAGCCAGAAGCGGATTGCCGTGAAGCAGGAACCGTCTCTGAGTAATGCCGTTGGTCTTGTTGTTAAACTTTTGCGGCATCATCTCATAGAAATATTTTAATTCCTGCTGCTTCAAAATCTCCGTATGCAGTCTGGCAACACCATTAACCGAAAAGCTTCCTGCAATAGCCAGATACGCCATCCTTACCTGCCCGTTATACAGAATCGCCATTTTAGACACCCGGTTCTCATCCCCCGGATACATGCGGCGAATCTGCTCCGTAAACCGGCGGTTAATCTCCTCCACAATCTGATAGATACGGGGAAGAAGGTTGGAGAACAAATCAATCGGCCATTTCTCCAGAGCCTCTGCCATAATGGTATGGTTGGTGTAGGCGCAGGTCTTGGTAGTCACCTCCCATGCCTCCTCCCAGGTAAGCCCCTCCTCATCCAGAAGAATACGCATAAGCTCAGGCACCGCCACCGTAGGATGGGTATCGTTTAATTGGAACACATTCTTTTCATAGAATTTACAGATGTCACTGTGATTCTGTTTGTACCGCTCCACCGCACGCTGTACGCTGGCGGAAATAAAGAAATACTGCTGTTTTAAGCGAAGCTCCTTGCCTGCATAGTGATTGTCATTAGGATACAGCACCTCACAGATATTCTTTGCCAGGTTCTCCTGCTCCACAGCCTTTTGATAATCCCCTTTGTCAAAAGAGTCCAGATTAAAGCTGCTGATCGGCTGAGCATCCCAGATGCGCAGGGTATTGACTACATTATTGCCATACCCCACAATGGGAAGGTCATAAGGAACTGCCATAACAGACTGATACCCTTCCTGAACATAACGGTCCTTTCCATCCTCCCGAATCACTCTTACATATCCGCCGAATTTTACCTCTTTCGAATACTCGGAACGGCGTACCTCAAAAGGATTGCCGTCCTTGAGCCACTCATCCGGCACTTCCATCTGATAGCCATTATCGATTTTCTGCTTAAACATTCCATAATGATACCGGATTCCGCAGCCGTAAACCTCATACCCCAAAGTGGCAAGAGAATCCAAAAAGCAGGCCGCCAGACGGCCCAAACCGCCGTTTCCCAAAGCGGCATCCGGCTCCTGATCCTCCAGGTAGTTAAGGTCAAGCCCCATCTCCGCCAGAGCTTCCTTCACATCCTCATAAGCCGTCAGGTTGATTAAGTTGTTGCCCAATGCCCTTCCCATAAGGAACTCCATAGACAGATAGTAAAGCGTCTTGGCATCCTGTTTTTCAAACTCTCTGCGGCTGGCAATCCACTGATCCACAATCATATTCTTTACCGCATAAGCCACTGCCTGATAAAGTTCCTGAGGCGTGGCATCCTCCACAGTCTTACGAAACTGGTTCTTCAGTGCATATACTACCGAATAGCGAAACTCCTGCTTATCAAACTTCTTCTTTTCCATTGCTGGTATTTTCCTCCTGCTTGTTGTTCTCCACTCCGGCGTCTCCCTCCGGGTGCATATGGTCCTATCTTTTTTCATTACCGTTCACAGATAATGCTGTCTAATTTAGCATCTGGTCTGCCGAGATAAAGCAGCCCTGAGAGCAAATGATATTGTTTTCTCCAGGGTACTTGAAGACCGTCGGTACTTAGGCGCTGTCTTTTAGCGCCTTAGTACCGCTACGCTCTTCACGTAGCGCGAGCGTGCCCAGGAGAAAACAATATCATTTGCTCTCAGGGCGAACCCTTCACGACTTCCCAGCCTGACTAAACACATTGGAAATAAACAACACCTATTTTACTTCTTTTCTACAGCCAAAGCAACATTTTCTCCATTAATATTCCATTCTTTTTCATACCCCTTTAGCTGATCTGTAAAGATCGCTTCCGCCAGCACTTCCCCCTTGATTTCGTCCCCATGCTTTTCCATCAGCCCGGAAATCCTGTCATTGCCCTTCACATACACATCAATATGATCCGTCACCTCAAACCCGGCTTCCTTTCTCATGGTCTGAATCTTGCTGACCAGCTCTCTCACAAACCCTTCCTCGATCAGTTCATCCGTCAGGTTAGTATCCAGCACCACAGTCATCACCTGATCCGCTTCTGACACATACCCTTCTTTCTGAGCCATATCAATCAGAAGGTCCTCTTCTCTCAAAACCACCAAAATCCCATCAAAATCAAACTCCAAACATCCCACAGCCTTTAAGGTATCCATCGCCTGATTGCCGTCAATCTCCGCCAGTGCCTTGCGAATATGATTCAGCTGCTTCCCATACTTCGGTCCCACGGTCTTTAACTGCGGCTTAAAGGTATAGGTCGTAAACTCTCTCACATCATCTGTAAACACTACGCTCTTTACATTCAGCTCATCCTCAATGATCTCCACATAAAACCGGGACAGCTTTGCCGGTGCCTTGACAAACATTTTTCCGATAGGCTGGCGGTTCTTCATGGCAGCCGTATTCCTGGCGGCACGCCCCATGATTACCACTTTCAGAACCTCATCCATATCTGCTTCCAGCTGCTTGTCGATATGCTCCTCCAAGACTTTAGGGAAATCACACAGATGAACACTTTCCGGCGCCGAAGAATCAACCTTGCACACCAGATTCCGGTAAATTTGCTCTGCCATAAACGGAATCATGGGAGCAGCTGTTTTCGCCGTAGTCACAAGAGCCGTATATAAAGTCATGTAAGCATTTATCTTATCCTGCTCCATTCCCTTGGCCCAGAAACGTTCTCTGCTTCTTCTCACATACCAGTTGCTCAAATCATCCACGAAATCCTGAAGAGCCCTGGCAGCTTCCGGAATCCGATAATCAGCCAGATTGTCATCTACCGCCTTCACCATAGAATTCAGCTTGGAAAGAATCCATTTATCCATAACGGAAAGCTTCTCATATTCCAATGTATACTGGGACGCATCAAAATCATCAATATTGGCGTACAGCACAAAGAACGCGTAAGTATTCCACAAGGTTCCCATAAACTTTCTCTGGAACTCCTGAACCGCTCTGCCATGGAAACGATTAGGCAGCCACGGTGCACTGTTGATATAGAAATACCACCGGATAGCATCCGCGCCATAAGTAGCCAGCGCATCGAAGGGATCAACCGCATTTCCTTTCGTCTTACTCATCTTCTGCCCGTTCTCATCCTGCACATGGCCCATAACAATCACATTCTTGTAAGGCGCTTTGTTAAACAGCAGGGTAGAGATGGCCAGCAGAGAATAAAACCATCCTCTCGTCTGATCCACTGCCTCGGAGATAAAATCCGCCGGAAACTGCTGTTCAAACAATTCCTGATTCTCAAACGGATAGTGATGCTGTGCAAAAGGCATGGCTCCTGAATCAAACCAGCAGTCGATAACCTCTGGCACCCTCTTCATCTCTCTGCCGCACTTGGGACACGGAATCGTCACCTGATCGATAAATGGCCGATGCAGTTCAATATCCTCCGGACAGTTGGAAGACATGGATTTCAATTCCTCGATACTGCCGATGGAATGCTGATGACCGCACTCACACTCCCACACATTCAGAGGAGTTCCCCAGTAACGGTTCCGGCTGATTCCCCAGTCCTGTACATTCTCCAGCCAGTCTCCGAAACGCCCTTTTCCGATGCTTTCCGGAATCCAATTGATGGTATTGTTGTTGCGTATCAGATCCTCCTTTACCGCCGTCATCTTAATAAACCAGGACTCTCTTGCATAATAGATCAGAGGCGTATCGCATCTCCAACAGTGAGGATAACTGTGTTCAAACACAGGAGCCGAGAACAAAAGGCCTTTCTCATCCAAATCTTTCAAAATAAGCGGATCCGCCTTCTTTACAAATGTTCCAGCAAAAGGCGCATCCTCCGTCATATTTCCCTTTGCATCTACCATCTGAACAAAGGGAAGGTCATACTTTTTCCCTACCTTGGAGTCATCCTCACCAAAAGCTGGTGCAATGTGTACCACGCCGGTACCGTCTGTCAGCGTAACATAAGTGTCGCAGGTTACAAAATGCCCCTTCTTTCTCTGGCTCTCGGCCACCTTTGCGGCACATTCATACAGCGGTTCATACTCCTTGTATTCCAGATCCGTACCTTTATAAGTTTCTAAAACCTCATAAGGCGGCACTCCCTTTTTTGGATCCCCCAGTTTTCCCAACACGGTATCCAAAAGAGCCTCTGCCATATAATAAATATTACCGTCCCCAGCCTTTACCTTCGCATAAGTCTCATTAGGGTTCACACACAATGCCACATTGCTGGGCAGTGTCCATGGCGTGGTGGTCCATGCCAGGATATAGGCGTCTTCTCCCTTCACCCTAAACCGCACCACCGCGGACCTTTCTTTTACATCCTTATACCCCTGTGCCACCTCATGGCTGGACAGAGGCGTACCACACCGCGGGCAATAGGGCACAATCTTAAAGCCCTTATACAGAAGCCCTTTCTCCCATATTTTCTTCAAAGCCCACCACTCAGATTCGATATAATCATTGTGATACGTTACATAAGGATCATCCATATCCGCCCAGAAACCAACGGTAGAGGAAAACTCCTCCCACATCCCCTTATATTTCCAGACACTTTCCTTACAATGCTCAATAAACGGCTCCAGACCATATTCCTCGATCTGTTCCTTCCCGTCCAGCCCCAGCATCTTTTCCACTTCCAACTCCACCGGAAGTCCGTGGGTATCCCATCCAGCCTTTCTGGGCACCTTACAGCCTTTCATGGTCCTGTATCTTGGAATCATATCCTTGATTACTCTGGTAAGTACATGGCCGATGTGAGGCTTGCCGTTGGCCGTCGGCGGCCCGTCATAAAACATATAGGTAGGGCAGTTTTTTCTGTCTTCAATGCTCTTCTGAAAAATATTCTGCTCCTTCCAAAAGTTCTCCACTTCCTTTTCCCGCTCCACAAACTTTAAGTCCGTGGATACTTTGTCATACTTTGACATGGTTTAACCTCCGTCTTCAAAAGTAATCTGAAAAACAGCGGCCTCCCGTCCAGTAATCAGGACGAAGGCCGCTTCGTTATACCACCTATTACATCATACTATCATATGTGTTCCCTCTAACGGTGGAATACCGGCTCGGCCTACAAACTGTCTGACAGCTCTTCAGCCTGCAACTCCGGAGTGATGTTCATCTTCCATGCTACCAATACCAGGCTTCCACCTTCCCCGGCTCGCTGTAACCTTCACACAGGACTACTATCTCCATCTCAGTTTTTAATTTTTAACACAGATCTATTATAGTTACACACCTTTTACTTGTCAAGTCTCTAAATCCTGATTGCCGCTGAACTGCTACAGGATCTAGGAATTAAATTTAAACTTCCCAATCAGGCCTTTCAGCACCTGAGCCTGACCGGCCAGCTGCTGGCTGGCTGCCGCACTTTCTTCTGATGTAGCGGAGTTAGACTGAATCACCGTAGAAATCTGAGTAATGCTTTCCTTAATACGGCCAATAGCAGTCTCCTGTTCCTGAGAAGCCTCGGAAATCACTTTGATCTCCTCGGTCACCCTTCCGGCCCCGCTTACTACCTGCTGAAGAGAATCCTGGGTAAGGTCTGTAAGCTTGGATCCTGTAGCCACCATATGAAGAGTCTTCTCTATCAGCTGGGAGGTATCCTTCACCGCTTCCGCACTCTTCGCAGCCAGGTTTCTCACCTCATCCGCCACAACGGCAAAGCCCTTACCTGCACTGCCTGCTCTTGCCGCCTCTACCGCAGCATTCAAAGCAAGAATATTGGTCTGGAATGCGATATCGTCAATGGTCTTAATAATATGCTGAATCTCATCGGAACAGTCGCTGATCTGCTTCATAGCCTCTGCCATCTCCTGCATCTGTCCGTTGCAGACCGTGATCTGCTCTCCCACCAGATCTGCCTGCTGCTCCGTAACTTGGGCGCTCTTGGCATTGCCGTTGATCTGATCAGTGATCTGCTCGATCATATGCATCAGATTGTCTACCTCAGAAGCCTGCTCCGTTGCACCCTGGGCCAGGTTCTGGGCACCGTCAGCCACCTGATTTGCTCCAGCGTCTACCTGACTGGAAGATGAATGGATCTGTGCCATGGTCTGACTCTGTTCACGTCCAATGGTCTCAATGGCTTTCTGAATCTGTACAAAGTCGCCGATATACTCGATGTTGCTCTTTCTTGTCAGATCTCCGGCGGCCATATCATTCAGAATATTGGAAATATCGGTAATGTAAAGGTTCAGATTCTCGACAGAAGTATTCAAACTATCTGCAAGCACCCCAATCTCATTGGTGCTCTTTACGTCAATATGGAAATCCAGTTTTCCTTCCGACAGACCTTTGCTGGACTGAATCACAGTCTGAATCGGGGTGATGATTCCCTTAAATACATAGGTAACAAGCAGGACACATACGACCAGAACCACCAACATACAGCAGGCAAAGAAAACCTCTATCGCAACCACGGCTCCGTTCAGACTTTTCTGGCTATTTTCCAGACTTTCCTGGGTCATAGCAGAAACCCTGTCTAAAATTTCCACCAGCTGCACCACATTGGCCTTCGTCACATTCTGGTACATTTCTTTTGCGGCCTCAGGATCTGTCTCATTCAGGCTAAGAATCGTCTGAGCCGATTCATGAATGGTCTGGTGGATGGGTTTCATCTGTTCCATCAGACGCAGAATCTCCTGATCCTGAATGGATGACGTATCCCCATAAAGCCACTTGCCTAAAACACAGGTTCGATAATCGGTGCTTCCGGTGAATTCCATCCCCAGAGTCACCGCGGAACACAGATTCTCCACCCAGCTGTAATGAGCCCTCGCCGCAGTCAGTACCAACGCATTGGTTTCCGATTGCTTTTTTGTGTTCTCACTGAATCTTGTAATGTTCTTCATACCGCTTACTGTCATGATCACAGTGGCAATCACAACCAGAAATATAAGGGCAACTCGTATGAGTACTTCCTGTTTGATGCTCTTCTTCATATTTTCCTCCATTCTGCATATGCTTTTTGCAGCACTGCACGCCCCGTCTCGCCGGGCATATATCTGATTCTTTTCCTATTACAGATAAATAGTGCCGCTATGGGAAGAGGAAACTCCTCCTTCCATAGTGGCGCTGCAATTTATAATAACAGCCTTGGGAGTCAATTAATATTTCTCTCCGCCGTAAGACATGGCCAGCTGTACGTCATCAGATGAAGATGAATAGGACGGACTCTTCTGCTCGTAACGCGGTGCAGCAACAGGAACAACGCCCGCCGGACTTCCGCCTTCCAGTTTGAAACCTCTTACCAGATCCTTCATAATCTGAGCCTGGCTGGACAATTCCTCGCTGGCTGCAGCACTCTGCTCTGCTGTTGCGGAGTTGGTCTGGACTACGCTGGAAATCTGATCGATACCAACCGTAATCTGAGTAATCGCCTCTGCCTGCTCCTGAGACGCCTTTGCTATGGAATCCATCATCGTTGTAGCTTCCTGGATTCCGGACATAACCTTCTCCAAAGATTTTGCAGTCTCATCTGCAATCTTCTTGCCGTTGTCTACCGCGTGGAGAGAATTCTCAATCAATACCGCCGTATTCTTGGAAGCATCTGCACTCTTGGCCGCCAGGTTGCGAACCTCGTCGGCTACTACGGCAAATCCCTTGCCTGCCGCGCCGGCTCTTGCTGCCTCAACAGCAGCATTCAAGGCAAGAATGTTAGTCTGGAATGCAATATCCTCAATCGTCTTAATAATCTTGCCGATTTCGTCGGAAGAATTACTGATATCCGACATAGCAGAAAGCATATCCTGCATTCTGCGGTTGCTCTCGCCTGCCTCCTCGCCGACTTCCACAGATTTCCTGCTGGCCTCCTGAGCTCCTTCCGCATTGCGGTTGATATGTCCGGAAATCTCATTAATAGAAGCAGCAAGTTCCTCTACGGAAGAAGCCTGCTCCGTTGCGCCCTGTGACAAAGCCTGTGCACCGGAAGATACCTGATCAGAACCGGAAGACACCTGCTCTGCAGACTGATTCAGGGTAGTCATAGTAGTATTCAGACTATTCTTAATTCCCTTCATGGCCTCAAGAATTTTCTGATAATCGCCTATGTACATGCTTCTGTCATTGGATCTGACAGCGAAATCCTTGCCTGCCATGGCAGTAAGCACTTTCTCAATATCTTTGATAATGGCCTCTACTCCGGTAGTCACCGCATGCATGCTCCTGGCCATAGAACCAAACTCATCATCCGATTGATAATCAACCGTAACAGAAAGATTTCCTTTTACCACTTCTCTCATAGCCTCTTCGATCTTTCTGACAGGAAGCAGAATATTCTTGGCAAGAGCAAGAGCAATAAAAATAGTAAGAACAAATGCAATCACAGCAACTACAACAGCTATTGCATTGTAAATATTCAGCATCTGCATTGCATTATTATAGGATTCCCTGCTTCCTGCAGATATCGCATCAACCGCATTGCCAAGAATCGTGCCGCACTCTTCTATTCTGGGAGTGTACTCGGTCAGCATAAGCACTCTTGCTTCCTCGTCAGTCTCAGCTGTAGCTGCTTTTGCAAGTTCTCCCACCTGCAGTCTTGTATCTTTGTTCTCTGCCATTCTGCTCTCAAATTCCCTCAGCAGAGACGTATCTCCTGTATAGTTGTTGTAGAGCCACTGAAGCTCCTCAGTAACCTGATTCATGTATTGGTTGGCACTGTCCACATACTGACTAGCTTCTGCGCTGGTATCTGCCATAATTCCCAGCATCAGTTCCTTCATGGCGCTCTGCTGGTAATAGCGGATATCCTTCACATAGTTAACAGCCTCAAAATCCACCTCGTAAAATGTCTGATACCTGGATTTTGCTGTAGAAATTCCTAAGCTGGCAATAACCACCGATACCAAAAATAATATCAGAATGGCACCAAATGATACTATAAATTTACTGTTGACCTTTAAATTTTTCATTTGCCGCTCCTCCTTATGAGCCTTCTGTAAATTTTCAGACTGTTCCTATACAGTCTGCATACTCTTCTATTTATCTCGGCACATTTCAGGATTTAATAATACTCTTAAAGGTAAAAAAATAATATTATTTTTATTTTTTATTCTTTTGTATATCTAAACCCTTAACAAATCTTCATTTTCGCCGATAAATAATTCAGTATGTTATGGTCTGCCACGCATTTTCGCCGCAGATTGTTTATTTTTCATGCAAAATATTATACAAGGATAGGTGGTGTAATAGAATGGATAACGGTATGGACAGCAGTATACTAGATACATACCTCTTTGAGACAAATTCCCTTTTAGACCGACTGGACGAAATGCTGGTGGATGACGAGAAGGTGGGAGATTTTTCTTCTGATGATGTCAACGAAATTTTCCGAATCATGCATACCATCAAAGGTTCTTCGGCCATGATGGAGTTCGCTGCCATCGCAAGTGTTGCACATCATATAGAAGATTTATTCTTTTATATCCGTGATAAGGGGATTGACTCTTTAAGTTCCCAGCATAAGAAGGAACTTTTTAACCTGATGTTCCGTTCTGAAGATTGCCTGAGGGGTCAGGTAGAGAAAGTGGAGAAAGGGGAACCTTTAGACACAGATATGGACGAGTTTGCTGCTGAGATCAACAGATTTCTAAAGACTGTCAGCGGCTCTGGAGAAGAGGCTCCTGCCGGGCAGGCCGGATCTCAGGCTGATAAGCCCGCCGAGGAAAGTCCGGCTGCTTCCGTTTCTCCTTCTATTCCAGATAATCTTCCTCAAGACCAGAAAGCCGTATGCTTTATCCACGTATTCCTGGAAGAAGGCATTGGAATGGAAAATTTAAGAGCATATATGATTGTCAATGCGGTAAAAGAATGCGATCTGAATTTCCGCTATTATCCGGAGGGTATGGAGTCCGATTCCTCAACTACGGCCGCAATTATTGAAGATGGATTTTATATGGCGTTTGAAACCATGGAGGCAGCTAGTAAAGCATCCGATATTTTAAGGACTCAAGGCCATATTCGTTCCTTTGAAGTTGTAGAGGTTTCCGAACCGGAACCGGAGCCTGCTCCTGTTTCCGCCAAGCCGGCAGAAAATGCTTCTCCTGAAGCAGCCTCCGCTCCTGCCAAACCAGTTCCAAAACCTTCCGTTCCGGCAAAGCAGACAACCAATGCTCCTGTAAAGCAGAACCTGATCAGTGTCAGCCTGATGAAGTTGGACAGTCTGCAGAACCTGGTTGGTGAAATTGTTATCACGGAATCCATGGTTACCTCATCTCCGGAATTAAACCAGTTAAGCAGAGACGCTTATGACAATTTTATGAAGTCCGCCCGTCAGCTGCGTAAGCTTACGGATGATCTTCAGGATATTTCCATGTCTCTTCGAATGGTTCCTATTTCCGGCGTATTCCAGAAGATGAGTCGAATCGTCCGTGATATGAAACAGAAATTAAATAAAGACGTACGTCTCACCCTCATCGGCGAAGACACTGAGATTGATAAGACCATTGTGGACAGCATTCAGGATCCGATTATGCATATGGTTCGTAATGCCGTAGACCATGGTATCGAGGACAATCCTCAGGACCGTATAAACGCAGGCAAGAACGCTCAGGGCGAGGTGATCCTTTCCGCTTCCCATACCAGCAGCGAGGTGATTATTTCCATTACTGACGACGGAGCCGGTATGGATCCTGAAAAACTGCTGGCAAAGGCAAGAGACAGAGGTCTCCTGGTAAAACCTGAGAATGAATATTCCAAGAAAGAGATTTTAGGCTTTATCATGCTTCCGGGCTTCTCCACCAACCAGGAAGTAACAGAGTTTTCCGGCAGAGGCGTAGGCATGGACGTTGTCAAGAAAAATATTGAATCCGTAGGCGGTGTGGTTTCCGTTTCCAGCGAACTTGGAAAAGGAAGCACCTTTACTATGAACATTCCGCTTACCATGGCTATTGTAGACGGCATGAGGGTCACTGTGGGACGTTCCATTTTCATTATCCCCATCGCCAACATCCGTCAGTCCTTTAAGATTGCTCCTGAAGAGATTCTTCACGACGAAAACGGCTGTGAGATGGTAGAACGCCTGGGAAGCTTCTATCCTGTAGTCCGCCTCCATCAGTTCTATGGTATTGAAACGGATATTGATACGCTGGATGCCGGCGTCCTCATGTGGGTAGAGGCCAGCGACCGTTCCTTCTGCATCTTTGTAGACGAACTGGTTGGGGAACAGCAGGCTGTTGTAAAACCGCTGCCTGCCTATCTGAACTGCTTTGATCTTAAAAATTCCGGTATTGCCGGCTGTACAATCATGGGTGACGGAAATATCAGCATGATTCTGGATATTCCAAGCCTTCATTCAGCGGCTCTGGAAAACGTATAATAGAAGAGGGAGGTATCAAACATGTCTGAACAAGTTAACACCCAGGAGGTTCTGGATTTAGATATGGAAGAAACAGATGATAATTCTACCATAGAACGCTGCCTCACTTTCGATTCCGGAGACCTTATTCTTTATATCAGCACAAAGTATGTGATAGAGATCATCAACAATCACTCTATTACCACCCTTCCTTTAATGCCGCCTTACATTAAGGGCGTCATCAATTTAAGAGGCCAGGTTCTTCCTGTCGTAGATATCAAGCTGCGCATGGGCAATGGTGAGACCGACTATTCCTGCCAGCAGGACTCTGCCGATGAGCGAAGGCCCTGCATCATTGTGTTGGACATTAATTCCATCTCCCTGGGAATTATCGTAGATTCCGTACGTCAAGTCATTGACATTGATATGAAAAATGTACGTCCTATTCCACTGAAACGTCAGCAGAAGCTGCTGAACGGAATGGTGAATATGGAAGATGGCAGTGTTTATATGTCTATCGACTGCGAATCCCTTTCTTTTGCTGAACTTTGATTCATAAAAGGTAACAGTTCAGATACCCTGAACTGTTACCATAAAAGCTTATTTATTTAAGACCGAGGTGATTTGATGCTGACATTGACAGATCATGATTTTCAGCGTTTATATACTTACATTAAGAAAAACTATGGTATCGATTTAAGCAAGAAAAAACAGCTGATCGTAAGCCGTCTTTCCAACTCCCTGTCCTCCCAGGGATATCGGGATTTCTCCGCATATGTGGATGAAATCACATCAGGGAAGGATTCGGAGATGGTTACGGCTATGTTAAATAAGCTGACTACCAACTATACTTATTTTCTCAGAGAGGAAGAACATTTCAAATATCTCTGGGATGTGATTCTTCCCGATCTGGAGAAAAAGCATGCCAAGGATAAGAATCTTGCCATATGGAGTGCAGGCTGTTCCTCCGGCGAGGAACCCTATACGATTTCCATGTATCTGAAAGAATATTTCGGCGCTAACGCTTCTCAGTGGGATACCCGAATCCTTGCTACGGATATTTCACAGAAAATTTTAAATACGGCCATTCATGCCACCTACGGCGAGGAGGGCATGTCCTCTCTTCCGCCTGCCTGGAGACAGAAATATTTTGTAAAAGCCGGAGCGGATACTTATACCGTCTCCCCGGCTATCAAGCAGAACGTGATTTTCAGGACCTTCAATTTGATGGATACCATTTCCTTTAAGAGAAAGTTCGATTTGATTTTCTGCCGCAATGTTATGATCTACTTTGATCAGGCCACCAAGGATGCCCTTGTTCACCGCTTCTATAATGCTACAGTTCCCGGCGGACATTTATTTATCGGCCATTCCGAGGGTCTTAACAAGGCGACCTGCCCTTATGAATATGTCAAACCGGCTATTTATCGAAAAAACAGTAAATAGTCCGGCAAGAAAGAAGGTTTGATTATGACGAAAAAGATTCGTCTGATGATTGTGGACGATTCTATTGTATTTCGAAGCTGGCTGTTGCAGAATCTGGGAGCAGACCCCCGTTTTGAGATCGTTGGGTATGCCGTAGATGCTCTTGATGCCAAGAATAAGCTTCCTGTTTTGAAACCGGATATTATGACTATGGACATTGAGATGCCGGGGATGACAGGGATGGAATTTTTGAAAGAAGTCCTGCCCATCCATCCGGTTCCTGTCATTTTGGTTTCTTCTCTTGATGTAAGAGTATTCGACGCATTGGCTGCAGGAGCCATTGATTTTGTGCGTAAACCAAGTATAAAAGAAGGCGCTAAGGAAGCGTTTTTAACTACCCTGAAATCCAAGCTGGCCGTAGGAGCCAATGCTCATGTGCGTCTTCCTGGATCCTATAGTTCCGGCGGCGCCGTATCTTCTGTCGGTATGTCTTCGACGGTTTCTGGTATGTCCCCTTCACATGGGACCACTGCTTCTTCTGCTGCCCCTGCCCCCGGCAGTCCCGTTTCCGGCTTTGGACGGATGCCTTTCGTGAATTCCGGTATTGATCTGATTGCCATCGGTGCCTCCACCGGCGGAACGGAAGCAATTCTGGAAGTCGTTCGGCAGTTTCCTGCCAGGATGCCTGGAATCGTAATTACTCAGCACATGCCTTCTGGTTTTACCTCCATGTATGCGGAACGCCTGAACCGTCTGTGTAAGCTGGAAGTTAAAGAGGCGGCTCACGGCGATAAGGTTCAGCCAGGTCTGATTCTTTTGGCTCCCGGCGGCTTACAGATGCGTGTTGTCCGTATGGGTTCTGGCTATTCTGTCAGCTGTACCAATGAAGCCAAGGTCAGCGGCCACCGCCCTTCTGTAGACGTACTATTTGATTCAGTTGCTACCAATGTAAAAAACCGCGCTATCGGTGTCATTCTTACCGGTATGGGAGCAGACGGCGCTATGGGAATGCTTCGTATGAGAAAAGCCGGCGCGTACACCATCGGACAGGATAAGGACACTTGTGTTGTTTACGGAATGCCTATGGAAGCCTATAAAATCGGAGGCGTCTGCCAGCAGGCCGCTTTAAGCGCCATTCCTCAGGTAGTTTTGTCCCGGTTAGCCCAGTCCAGGGTATAACATACCGTTAATTTACGAGTTAGATAATAAAGAGGGAACAGATAACATGCCCAAACAAAAAAGACTGTCAAGGAATAAACGTATAGAGATGATATCAGGGAAGCAGGCGGATGATCCTGCTTTCCGTTTTTCTGTGGAAGATATTGCCAATATGCATGACAGCCGCAAGAAAAAAAGCCCATTAGAAAAAATCGTAACCGGCGGAATTGTAGTTGTAGCTGTCTTCATCATGGTCAACCTGTCTGTTTATTTTTATCCGGATTTGCCGGAGGTCCTGGCTTCTATGGCGGGCCGTATGACGGCGCAAGTCTATGCCCATACCACATCCTGCCTAGCAGGTTTAAGGGTTTCTCTGTTGGGAAGTATGGCAGAAGATTTTCTTACTGTGAATAAAAATGTTCTGGAAAAGCTCGACAAAATGACTGCCCTCCAAGAGGAAAACAAAGTAATTTCCTCTATTGACTACACGACAGAACTGGGGGATATCTCCAGGTTCAATCTGGAACCTGTTTTTCTCCAGCAGGAAGGTACCGTATACACTTGTATGCTGGATACTGCTATGGGGCCTCTGCTGTACTATAGCCAGGGAGACTCTCGCTGGAAAGATTATCTGTACGGAGGTGCAGACCCAATCAGCCGCTACGGCTGTGGTCCCGTTTGTGCCGCTATGGTTATCAACAGTTTTTCATCTACCAGCGTAACCCCTGTGGAGATTGCAGACTGGTCTCTCGCCAACGGATGTTATGCACCTCAAAGCGGCTCCTATCACAATCTGATACCAGACAGTATTTCTGCTTATGGTCTGCAGATAGACAGTGTTACGGATCGTTCGGCCGAAAATGCCGCTTTCCTTCTGCGCACCGGACATATTCTGGTGGCCCTTATGGGGAGAGGAAGTCTGACGCAGAACGGACATTTTATTATCATCTCTCAGCTCTGCGAAAATGGGAATGTATATATTGCCGATCCGGCAAGCTTTGAAAACTGTACAAAAGAATGGGATTTGGAACAGTTGATGAGCGAATTGAAGCGAAGCTATGACAGCGGGGGGCCGCTTTGGGCGGTGTCCTATCCTTGAGGTTGGGTTATTGAATCTTTTTCCTTCTATCAAAAAAGGCTGCCTTGGAAGACAGTCTTTTTTGTTTTACTCATTTCCCGCTTTACTCACCTGCAAGATACGGAGCATTATTCATCTCCAATCGGCGGTTTTTGATACAGCTTACGCTCTACAAACCTCTTTTCAATTGCAAGCTGTTTCTTTACAGCTTCGCTGTCATCTGCAACCATTTCCAGCCGCTCAATCAATTCCAGCTGATCCAGAAGATAACCATTATATTCCTTTTCATTTGTCGGCACTCTATATCACCTCCTCTTTTCATGCTTCAACCATTTTTTCTTTCTCCTGCTCAAGCGCCCTGTCAACAGCTGCCATTTCTTCCGGTGTAAACAATTTCCGCATAACCGTCACCAGGTCTTTATACGGTGAAGCCATTGCCGCCCGCAGCACGAAAAGCCGGTCTTTCAGAGAATGAAAATCATAGAAGGAGTTTTGCAGGAACGCTGCCACCTGTGCCGCTCCTTCTTCCCCCATCTTGGCAGTTCCTTCATCATTTCTGAAAGCAGTCAGCATTACCACAAGAGTACTCATCAGATACTTATTCTCTTTTAAAAGTAATGTGGTATACCGAACACACTCTGACATGCTCCCATTGTTAAAGCAGCACATGGCCAGCATCTCATATGCCTTTAAAATACTCCCTGATAAATATTCAGATTTCGCCATGTTACCATGCTTCTCCAACACCGCCAAAGCCCTTTTTAAGTACTTTTCTCCCATCCCAGGATTTTTATGTGAAGCAAAATACTTCCCCACCATATAGTCAAAATCAGCTTCCTTTGGCATCGCTTTTACGGCCTTCTCATAGATATCCATGATAGCTGCCTCATCAGGCTTTGGAGAACAGGTAAGAATCTGAAGAAGCCTTGTAAAAATAACCGATGCCATAGCATCATTTTCGTATAAATGTTCCGGCATCAGAGAAATCCCCTTCCTATAAGCTTCCTCTGCTTTCTCATCTTCTCTCAGTGAATCATACTCATTGCCTAAATGCCCCCACATATCCCACTCGCCAGGGTTCTCTGCCAACTCCGCCTCTATCAGTTCCAGATTTCGTCTGCTCTTTAGCTTCTCTTTCAGATTCTCCGCCATATATCCCGTATGAAAAATTGACAGATCATCCACTCTCTCATCTACGATAGGCGGATGATTGTCTGCGGACAGATACTCATGGATTCTCCTTTTATATCTCACATTAGGGCCATTTCGAAAAAGACGTATATGGGTATCTGCTGAAATAACTTTCCCCTCGTCATCTAAATGAATCATTGCCGTTGCAATCCCGTCACAGGCTTTATCCCGTGCTCTCTTTATGGCAGAAGGAAGCTTCTTCGCATCCTCCGACGAAAAATATTCATCCGCATCCAGAAATGCAATCCATTCATATCTGGCTTTCTCAATAGCAAAATTTTTAGCTGCTGCAAAATCATTGTTCCATGGAAAATAGTATATAAGGGCTCCCATAGCCCGGGCAATCTCCACTGTCCTGTCCGTAGAACCAGTATCCACCACAATCTGCTCCGACACAATGCCCTTTCCCCACGAAAGAGCTTTTTCTATGTTTTTCTCTTCGTTCTTCACGATCATGCACTGGGAAATCCTTAAATTTTTCACTAACTTCATTCTTTCTATTCCTTTCAACCTTTCCCTAACGCCCGGTCTACGGCTACAAGCTCCTCCGGAGTAAACATTTCCCGCATCACCTGAATCAATTCCGGATATCCTGCCGCCATAGCTGCCTTTAAGACAAACAGACGGTCTTTCAGTGTCTGGAAATCATAGAAAGACTTGCCTAAAAATGAGGCCACCTCCACTGCTCCTGCTTTGCCTTTTCTCATAGTCTCTTCATCCCTGTGAAATGCCCCAATTAGTATCATGACCGTATTCATCAGATAGGGGTCTTCTTTCAAAAGCAGTGTAGTATATTTGACACAGCCAGCCATATCGCTGTTATTATAACAGCATATAGCCAGCAATTCATAAGCCCTTCGAATCTCTCCGCTTAAAAGCATGGCCTTTGCGGTCGTTCCATACTTTTCAAGCAGATCCAATGCCCGGCGAAGATGTTTTTCTCCATCCTGGAAATTTCCACAGGCGGCAAAATGTTTCCCTAAAATATAATCATAGTCCGCCTCTTGTGGCCAGCCCTCTGTGGCTAACTGATACGCCTCCATAATGGAATCCAGCTGGGGGTTGGGACGATAAATCTGAACCTCCAAAAGCCGCAGCGCCGTTATGGATGTAGACACATCATAACTTGACTTTTCAGATTCCGGTATCAGGTTTAATCCCTTTCGATACGCTTTATCTGCCTCATCCCATTCCCCCATACATTCGTATTCCTGCCCCAGATATCCCCACATCTCAAAATCATCAGGATTCTCCTTAAGCTCCTCCAGAATCAGCTTTAGATTCCTTCCGCTTTTCTTCTGGCTTTCCATCTCTCCATAGCCTGTGTGATACATGGAGAGTTCCTCCACTGCATCTGCCATCTGCATAGGCCTGCCATCCAAAGATGTTAAAAACTCATGGATTCTCCGTTTGTACCGCAGCTTTGGAAGATTGCGGAATACTCTGCATTGGGTATTGATCGCCATCACATTTCCCTGATTATCTACGTTGACACGCCCTGTCAGCATGGCCTGAAATTTGGTTTCATGAAGGGAACGAACATAATACAGGAGCTTTCTGGCATCTTCCGGAAGAAAATATTCATCTGCATCTAAAAATACAATCCATTCATAATTTGCTTTTTCAATAGCAAAGTTTTTCGCAGCGGCAAAATCATCAATCCACTGAAAATAATAGACTTTGGCACCCATCTGTTCTGCAATTTCCACGGTTCTGTCCGTCGATCCGGTATCTACCACAATCTGCTCCGCCACAATTCCCTTTCCCCAGGAAAGTGCACGCTCAATATCCTTCTCTTCATTCTTCACAATCATACACTGAGAAATTCTTGCCCTGCTTCGTCCTCTCAATTTTGTTCCCCTTTCACCCTATGAAAAATTATCTCCAGGCAAATTACATTCCGATCTGTTCTCTCTCTTCTACTGTAAATAAACGGTTCAATCCGTATTCTGCAAATCCACTGCGCTCTGACATCTGAGCTGCTTTCACAAGAAATAACCGATCCTTCAATAAAGAAAAATCATAAATTTTGGAGAGGAAGCCCAGTATGGCTCTATTCTCCTGACTGTCCAAAGAACTGGCTGTCAGGCTGTCCATCCCGTGTTCTGGGAGCAAAACCTTTAACAGCCTGGCTAACACAGCCATATTATATTTATTATATTTTAAATATGTTACCGCATAAGATGTACATTTTTCCTTATGTCCGGTCTCATAACAACACCGAACCAGCAGATCATAGGCCTCCAAAAGTTCTCCTCCCAAAAGAAGAGCTCTGTTATTGCACCCATATCTGTTCAGCTTTTCAACAGCTGCCTCCAAGTGATCCGCAGCCTTCTCTGTCTGCCCCTCAGAGGCAAAAAAACGGCCAACCAGATAATCAAAATCTGCTTCTCCAGGAAGTTTGGAAACCGCCTGCCGATATACTCTCTCTATCTCCTCCTGATTCTTTCCCTCTTTCTCCATCAGACGCTTCAGAAGTTTTGTAAAGGTATAAGCACTGCGCTGGTCATATTCATCCAATGCCGCCGGCATATGATCAATGGCCTTATAATACCATTTCTCCGCCTCGCCGTAATCGCCGTTGCTAAAGTATTCGTCCCCCATATATCCCATCATCTCATAGCTGTCCGGATGATCTTCCAGTTCTTTAGCGATAAGCCTGAAGTTTCTGCCTTCCTTCGTCTTTTCTGTCAGCACCTTATTCTGATATCCGGTATGAAAGATAGAAATCTCCTTCGTCACATCCCCAATATGAAGCTTTCGTCCACCCGCTGCTTCCAGCTGCTCATGAATCCTTCTGCGATATCGAAGCTGCGGAGTATTGCGAAAAAAGCGAATCAATGTTCCGGAGGAAAAGATTCTTCCCTGTTCATCCAGATTCTGACAGCCCATAGAAATCCCATCAAATTTGCCAGAAGGAAGCCCTTTTAATACCTGGAAAATCTTTCTTGCATCCTGGGGTGTAAGGTACTCGTCCGCATCCAAAAAAGCAATCCAATCTCCTCTGGCCTTATCAAGGGCAAAATTTTTTGCTGCCGCAAAATCATCTGTCCACAAAAAAGAGTATACCTTGGCTCCCGCCTTCTCTGCCAGTTCCACCGTTCTGTCCGTAGAACCTGTATCCACCACAATCTGTTCCCACAGAATCTCTTTCCCCCAGGATAAAGCCCGCTCTATGTTCTGTTCTTCATCCTTTACAATCATGCACTGGGAAATGCGAAGCTGATTCCCTGCTGTCAAATCGTCCCCTCCCTTGCTGATAAATAAAATTCTATATAAATCCGTGCCAAAACATCTATGCATTCATACACATAGAATTCTCCGCCTCCACATATTCCTCTTCCGTATATCCATATAAAAGGATCTGCCCTCTGGTGGCATTTGCTTTAATCATTCTCTCAATAGCGGCGATTCGTTCCTTCTTTATTCCTTCATCTATTCCTTTCTTTATTCCTTCCTTTATTCCTTCCTTTATTCCTTCCTTCATTCCTTCCTTTATTCCCCTCGCCTCAATATTCTCTGATAAATTGCACATAATCTGAAGCCTCCCTTCTAATTCAGCAGTCATTACCATTCCATATTCATCCGCCAATATGCGTTTCTTTTCCACAGCATTCTTTCCAGACAGCAATTCCTCTTCCCATATTCAGAGATTCTTCCCAAGCCAGCAGAGCACACTTTTATAATTCAATTTTATCATAATCACTGCAAAACTTCAACACTGCGGTTCCCTCTCTACCGAAATCTCCTGCTCCCCATTTCCCTCGGAATTCTTTTGAGATTTTACACATAAATTCAGGCCCGGTATTTACCGGGCCTGAAAACCATCGTTTATATTCTACTTTACTTCTGCCTTTGGTTCTGCTGTTTCAACGTATTTGATGATTTCTATGATTTTCTCCGCTGTCATTCCTTCAGCCTCTAACTTTTGGATAAAATTAACAACGTCTTTACCTGTCATATTCTCACCATTGTACAGTCAAGAGTCATTCCCGTCTGTACTGCCGCAACCAATTTTTCCTTCTGTCTTAAAAGCTGCAGTTTCAGTTCCACATTCCCTTTGGCTCCTGCTGTTTTTGCCTCCTTCAACATAATACTCGTCAATTCCATTGCCTCTCTCTTCTCCACAGAGCCCTTTAAAATCATTTTCTCTGCCTGGCGCAGATGCTCCTTTGCCCGTCCGTCAAAATCATATTCCTCTTCCCATGTCCTCCAGGAACTGTCCCCTGCTCTTGCTGTCATAAGCTTTGAAACAGAAGAAAGAACATAGTCCTCCCTCTTGCCAACATCAAAAAACAGTTTAAATACATTTTCTAAAAGAGGCGTATCATCACAATAGCAAAGAATGACTCCATCTTCTGCTGCCAGCTTCAAAGCATCGGATGCCACCTGGCATGGATCTGCAAAATTCACTGTCCCATTAATCAAAATGACATCAAAATACCCTGGCTGAAGCTG
Source organism: uncultured Hungatella sp. (assembly GCA_910588325.1). GTDB lineage: Bacteria > Bacillota > Clostridia > Lachnospirales > Lachnospiraceae > UBA3402. The sequence goes on along the minus strand of CAJUPP010000014.1, from coordinate 27,842 downwards.
CAAATGTCCGTAATCTCCTGCCAGAAAGCTGATTTGCGGCAGCTTCTCCACACCCGATATCACATCCATCCATTCCATATCCATGGTATCACAAGCGCAGACAAGGGAAGATTCCTCACAAAATGTTCCCAGCACCTCAGCCATATGAAAACTTAATTTTCCTCCCAAACAGCCATATTCCAAAGCCCTCACCGGCTGCGAAGTCCGAATCAGGCGAGCTGCCATCAAAACATCGATTAATGCAGCCCCAAGTCCCTTCTCGCTCCCACTATATGGCCCCTTCTCAATCAAATCCCCAAGAAAGTCCGGTATGGTATAGAGCCTCTGATGTTCCAGACAATGCATGGGCATCCTGCTTTTATTAGACAGATAAGCGCTGCAATCCAGCAGTATCCGTTCCCGTCCCTGTTCCGTATAAATAAATCGTTTGTCCTTATAAAACAGTTCTCCCATCCTGCATGTCCTCTCCAAATAACAGATAATAAACCTTTTTTACAATGCGCTCCATATCATAATATTCTCTTGCATATTCATATGCATGACAGCACATCTCCTCCAGCTTCTCACTTCGGCACACATTTATCAGAATACCCCGTACTCCGGCCACATCGCCGATTTCAGCCGCCATACCGCAACGCCCTCTGTCAATGGCATCTTCATACTCATCTATCTTGGTGGTGACAACTGCATCTCCTGCATAAAGAGCTTCCGCAATCACATTAGGCGTCCCTCCTTCCCAGGCTGAGGTCAGCGCAAAAACCTTTGCCTGCAGATATTCTTCATACAGCTTCTCTTTGTCTGTAATCTGCCCCAAAAAACAGACCCGTCCCCTTAATTCAGGAAACTGCCCCCAGAACCACTCCAAATAAGGCTCAAACCCTTTTTCTATACTTCCGGCCAGATGAAGCTCCCAGCCTGGAAGCTGGTCTGCCGCTTCTGCAAACGCCTCCAGCAATACACTCGTTGCCTTCTGCTCCGTGCCCAGTCTCCCCACTGTCAAAACGATATCCTTCTTCTTTTCAAATTCTGGATTCCAAATTTTATCAGAAAAATTATAGAAGCCATTGGGAATATTCTCAATTACCCAGGGCCATTTTTCATTCAAATGCTTTTGCATGGCACTGCCGGATGCAGCAACCACATCACATCGTTCCATAAATTCCCTTATAAAAGGCTTCTGCCACTGGATCCTGTCCATATAAGCGGAGTTGGCATCCAGGGGAAGATACACCTTCCCCTCCGGATTATGCTTTTTATACAGCTCCACAACGGGAAGGTAATCCGGATAAATCCCCCGCAGAAGCAACACATCGATTTCCTTTGCCTCTCTGCGAATATAATCATCCTTGGATTTTTGGGTTCCGTCAGGAAGAAATTCCAGATGTACTCCTTCGATATATTTAAGGTTTGAATCGTCTTCCATAGGGGCGCCTACCATTGTCACATCACAACCATGATTCTTATAAAGCAGATAAGGAACCAGGCCGCAGTCTTTTAAAAGCTCTCCGTTACTCCATCCCCGTTCATAGGGAGCCATCGCCACAACCCTCACCTTTTCTTTCCATCCTGTCCTTCTGTGCCTTTTTCTTTCAGAAGGCACGGCATAAAAATAAGTCTGCCGGTTTGCAGAAGAACCATAATGTCGCAGGCGGAAACTATAGTCCGGGCGGATCCCGTCAAGCAGCGCAGGTTTTTCCCATATATCTGCGGTTTTACGGCTGACATCAAAGGAAAGAGGCGGGAAATGATCCCGGATATACCTCTTTTCTGCTATGAGATCTATCTCTTTTATAAAATCATACTTTCCCGCTGCCTCTTCCTCCTGAGACATCCAATGAGCCTGCTTTAGAAAAGACGGCGCAGGAAGTACCCTGAAGCCTGTCAAATTCGCAAACACAACGCGGGAAATCTCATCCCCCAGACGGGCATAAAGGCGGTCAAAATGCATCACATTCTTCTGCAAATCCTTCAGAACCCATTCATAACTTCCCTTTCCGTCACTATCCTCAAGGGTGGGAAAGGCCTCCAATGCCTGGGGCGCTACCTCCATGACTGATGCCGCCTGCTCCAGGATTTCCTCATATTCATATGTTTTTAACATTTTGGAGATATTTTCATAGCTTGTCAATGCATTATAAAAATCCTTCCGCTCCATGTTCACTTCCTGTCTTTCTCAGCGTATGATCTGTTTATAATTGGAATTTAAAAAAGATACCCTCCCTGCTTTTCCAGGGAAGGTATCTAATCTTACTAAACCACAATAACTGTCCGGGCCCCCTACAGCTATGGATTATTTTATATTGCTGTTGTCTGATTAACCAAGCAAGCTTAAGACACTCTGCGGTACAGAGTTGGACTGTGCCAACATGGACTGAGATGCCTGCAGAAGAATATTATTCTTGGTGAATGCAGTGATCTCATCTGCCATATCTGTATCACGGATACGGCTCTCAGCTGCCGTGATGTTCTCAGATGTTACTTTCAGGTTGTTAACCGTATGCTCAAGTCTGTTCTGTGCAGCACCGAGTTTAGCACGGTAGGTAGATACGATATTGATAGCGTTGTTGATTCTGCTGATTGCAGCATTACCAGATAAGGTGTTACCGCCGCTAACTTTGATACGGCCCTTATCTGTAGCAACAGCCTCGCCTGTCTCGCCATCTGTCACACCAGCCAAACCACTCAAACCTAAAGCTGCAGCTGTCATATCAGCCTTGCTAACAGAAATTGTCTCAAATCTGGACGGACCAATCTGGAAGGTCATCTTCGCATCAGTACCATCAACACTTGTCTTCCAATATCTTGGTGTTGATGTTCCGTTTGCAGCTGTAACGTCTGTTCCTGTAGCACCAGTAGCAATATCTCCAGGATTACCAATGTCGCTTTTTATAGTAGGATCTAACTTTCCAGTCTTTGAATCATAAGCCTGGTTAGCCAATGGCTTAATACCGTTGAAGTCTGTGTTGTTAGCGATACGGTCGATCTCGTCAAGCAGGTTATTAACCTCACTCTGCAGGTTGCCTCTTGCTACGCTGTTGTAAGTACCGTTAGCAGACTGAGTTGCCAGTGTGGACAGACGCTGTAACATGGAGTGAGTCTCAGTCAAAGCACCTTCTGCTGTCTGAATCAAACCGATAGCATCGTTAGCATTGCTAACTGCCTGATTTAATCCGTTAATCTGAGATCTCATGCTCTCGGAAATAGCAAGACCAGCTGCGTTGTCGCCTGCACGGTTAATCTTGTAACCGGATGACAATTTCTCCAGGTTCTTATTCAAACCGCTCTGGTTGATGCCTAAATTTCTGTAAGAGTTAATGGCCGCTATGTTGTGTTGAATAATCATAAAATGTTCCTCCTGTATTTATGATTGAATTACCGGCAGGAACCTCCCTGTCCCTGTCTGCTTTCTTTTCCAAAGAGGGCCTCCACTTTGGAAAAATCTGTAAAGCATATTTATGGTAAAATTCACCTTACATACTGTTTATCGTCAGAATCTGGAAAAATATAAGCCTTTTACTTAAATTTTCTTTTCTGATTCTGCCCTGCTTGTTTACTGTTTCCAGACGCCCTGCTACCAAAAGCTACTGAAGAAGATTGATTGCATATTGAATAGTTGCATTAGCCTGAGCCGCCATGGCATTAGAGGACTGATACAAGATATTTTCCTTGGTGTACTGCGTAAATTCATCTGCCATCTGAGTATCCCGTATCCGGCTTTCCGCCGCCGTCATATTCTCCGAAGTAACATCCAGATTCCTGTACGTATGTTCCATATGATTCTGAGCCGCACCAAAATCCGCACGGATGTCAGATACCGCCTCAATCGCCTTGTCAATATACTCAACTGAATCATTGGCCCCCTGCTGGGTAGAAAAATCAGTCTTATTAAGAAGTAATGCCGCGCTATCCATATAATAGCGAGGAACATCCAGCGTCTCCTGTCGGGAATGGCCGATCTGAAGAGTAATATCCTCCATCCCCGGCGTCTGGGATTTCTCCGGAGGTACAAAAGGCGCACCATTCGGAGGATCAGGTTCTCCATCCGCATTTACTGGCACTTTGTCAAACAGCGGAATATCCGCAAAGTCTGTAGTTTCCCCAATCCGGTCAATCTCATCCAGAAGCTCCTGCCGCTCAAAATCCAGATTCATCCTGGCCGCCGTCGTATATGTGCTGTTAGCCGACTGAATCGCCAACGTCTTCATCCTCTCCAGCATGGAATGCACTTCCATCAGTGCCCCGTCTCCTGTAGAAGTCATGCCAATACCATCGTCACAGTTCTTCATGGCCTGATTTAAGCCGCGAATCTGGCTCCGCATCAGTTCGGAAATCGCCAGCCCTGCCGCATCGTCACCGGCACGGTTAATCCGATACCCCGAAGACAGCTTCTCCAGGTTCTTCTTCATCTTTCCTTCTGCTATACCTTTATTCCTCGTGGCATTAATGCCAGGTATATTATGTTGAATAATCATATCTTTCTACCACCTTCCACTCTCTCGATCCGGCTTCCTGGTGGGAAGCTAAGCCGTCGTACTACTTCCACATCCTTGTGTCTGTATAATATATCGGCGGAAAAATTTGGTTCATAAGAGAGGGTTTTATAAATTTTCATGTACACGGCATTCCCCCCAAAAATTAAAATTTTCTGAAATATTGTATATACATATCCTATATAATAATGATATAATATAATTAAAGTGAAGATTTTTTACAAATGAAGAATTATTCAATTATATAGGGCTTGGCAAAGGATTTTCGTCGTTTTATTCAACGCTTTATTCAATTGACTTCCCCCATTTTCTTTTATATACTATGTATATTATATATTATCTTATAGAGATGGTATATATTACAAGGCAAGGGAGTAGGAAAATGAGTCAGAATAAAAAGCAAAATGAAAACATGAATTACGAGACTTTAGTTGATTCATTTATGCCGCACAAACCAACAATTATTGTTGATCGTCCAATACATCCGGAGCGTCGTATGGAAGAACACGATCTCCTTGAGATATATGAGAGTATTTATGCTGAAAATGATATTTAACTAAAGTTTACGAAAAAAGTCCTTCGATTTGGCTAAGCTGAAAATTGAAGGACTTTTTTCTTTTTTTTTATAAAATACCTGAATATAATGACAAAGGAGAACAAAAATGGAAAGTAATTATCGCATTGAAGGAATTTACAATCTAACTCTGGAAAGAAATAACAGTCATGCAAGGCGTTTAAATTTTTCTGAGGTAGATCAGGTTTTTTTTATGTTAGATTACTTTAATTTCCTTTATGTTAAACGACTAAAGAATGATAAAGATGGGTATAAAATGCTCTGTGGAATAGATAACAACAATGACATGGCAGCAGCAAGAAAGATTATGGGAATTTATACTCTGACACAGAGCAATGAGGAAGTAAAGGATTTGTTTTGATGTAAAACGCAGGAACAGGGAAAAACATCTGAAATACCATTTCTTGGAATCGTTCAGATCAATATTATTGAATATGAGTGTAAATCCCCAGAAAACCTCAGGCCAGATTGTATGCAGGATCAGCTTATGAAATTCCGCAAAAAAATAGAAAAAAGTTTGGCAGAAAGCCTGGCAGACACCGGACAATTTCAGATCTATCATACAATTACATCCGAAGATTTCTGTGTTGTTATCAGAACTGCTGATATAAGAAAGATTTATGAAGCTGTAACCGGACTCATGGAAGTGAAAAATAGTCAAGGGAAACGATTGTTTTTTACTTATACAAATGTCGGTATTGAATGTTTAAAAGACAACATAAGGGAATTGACTGAGAAACCTGAAAACATAGCAAAGGACTTCCTTCGTTTAAATAATAATGTCATTTCAATCAATGAAAATATTCAGTTTGCAATTCGCTTCAGGATGGAAAAGTGTGTGTTGGAAGAAATCCGGCATATGGAACATTCTTATGCAGAGAATTGTAAGTTCGAGGAAGTTAATGGAATTTTTGGAAGATACGACCTAGTGGCTCGTATTAATGTACATGAATTCGAAAACATTTATCCTTATTTGTGTCGAAATAAAGCAGGATATTCAATTGAAACTACAAATATATCCATAAGCAGTTCCCCTCTGGTGGCAGAAATAGTGAAGGGAATGGAAAATGGAACGATAAAGGCAATCAATACCCGGGTATTAATGGATCTGCCTGGAACTATAAAGGCAGATGAGTCTGATGCACAACCATGGTTTGATAAAGCGATTGGCGAAAAGATAGAAAAAAGAAGCAATAAAGTATCAGAACAATTTAAGCTTTTGCAAAATACTTATGGGAACAGGTTCGTTTTTTACAGATACAGATATGCGAACTTATGCAATATGCTGGAAAGAATGATATCTTCTTATAAAAATCTGGCTTATGAACTTGACACCCATACAAATTGGTTCATCTGTAATCAATATCTGGAAATAATTTTCGAAAATATAAAGCATTATATGCAGGGCGTACAGACGGATGACGACAGAGCAATCGAAAAATTCATAGATGAATTTCAAAATTTCGTATATGCTTTTGGGGAATTCGTCAGAATTTTACAGGACAATAACCAACACACAGTACAAGCTCCCAGATATGATGTTGTAACCCCTATAGATGGACAGAAATTTTTGCTGGCTTACGGGGAATATATGGATTATATGCATGAAGAATACTGCAATGTAGAATGGCAGAAATCTGCCAGAGATTCCGTTTGCAGGGAAAAACGCAGAAATGCAAGGGTGATTATCTATCCAAAAGTTTCCGGAAAAAATATTGAGATGATGGAAGTGATACAATATGATTCTGTAACGAAAAAACAGAGAAAAGACGAAACTCCTTCCGTACTTTTATGTATGATTCCTATGTTTGAATACTTTGAACGCACATATGATCTGATCCCATTGATTTCCCATGAAATCTGCCATCATATGCTTGTATTAAACAGAAAAAACCGTAATGATTTTCTAATTAGAATGCTTTTCAGAGAAATATCAAAAATTATCAGCTATTATATTCAGGCAAAGGCCTGCACAGGAAAGTATGTAACAGAATATGACAGCATTACAGAATTGTTAGGAGAATGTCTGACAAAAGTTTTTGTGAAAGATTATAAAGAAACAGACGGAAAAAATTGGGAAGAATATGTGTCAAATCATATTACGCAGAATGTATATGGATATATGAAAAAATTTTTGAGGGAGGAAGAGGGGAGCGAAAGGTTCGGTGTCGGAAATATTCCTTGGAAAAATATCGTTAAACGTTTTCATGATATTGCAAAAGAACTATATATTGAAGATGAGAATTTTGAGACACTTTTGAAAGCAATGGATGACTGCCGCGGCGAACAGAATGGGGGAGAGCCTGTAGAATTTGTGGTACGTGACAGGGCTATAAAGAATGTTTATAAGTTCCTTTTTAATAAGATTAATGATCTGCTTCCAAAAGAGCATTACAGAATTACAATCGAACAATTAAATGCTAAAAATCATCTTGAACTGGATGATTTCCTTGTAAACTGGTATGAAGATTATTTGGAAGACAGTAACCCAACTCCATTAGAAAAACAGGAATTGAAGCATTACGTTGATCTGGTAAGGAGATTGCAGATTTCCTATAACGATGCAGTCAAACAGGAAAACTGTCTGGATGAGAACCATCTGGAACACATATTGGAAGCGTTTGCTGTAAATGTAGAAAAAAAGTTTCGAGATGAATTTCTGACTGGAAAAAAATTTTGTATTTATAGTCCGGACCGGATGGAAAGGGTTACGTACTGGGAGTTATTACAGCCAGAGCGGGCAAAACGGAATTACCGGGAGATTCTGACGGAAATCAGTTTAGTCCAGATAAAAAAAGCAATTGACCACACCTTTACCTTCTACAGAGAATCATGTGCAGATATCATAATGTGTAAATGGTTAAAATTCAATAGTTTTGGTTATTTTCGAATGGCGGTTACCTTTAGCGAACGAATGGACGGTTATCGGGAAGAAATTGCTGAATCCGGTTTGTTCCGAAGAAGGTTGATCGCAGTTTTGTCTGTATTGCTGAAAAAGGAAGGAGTCTCATACAGAAACGATACACAAGATGATATAAGGGCTTTTCCTGTTGAGACATTATGGGAACAGATAGGCAAATATGTTAATGCAGAAATTTCCCATGCAAAAATGCATACACTGGAACGAATTCGTAAGGATTATCGAAATAAAGCAGTCAATTTTAAAGATATAGAGATAATACATGAAAAATTTTTCAATATACTTGAAAAACAGATGAATGCAGCTAAGAATAATGTCTCTGAAGGCAAAGCAATTCGTTGGAAAGGTGCATTATGGGATGATATGTTTGAAGAGGATAGCCGTTTCTTTGGTAAAATTGATAAAAAAGACAGAGATATATTATGTCCTCTTTTCCAGAAGGAAGTTAATCTTTACAGAAGAGTTTTCCTAATTCTGGAAGCGTTCGGAAGTATTAAAGAGAATAACGAATTGCAAGTGGAGACTGAAGTGTTGGAGCATTTGGAACAGGTATATGATGGGATGGAATGTCAGGAAGTTCACCCAGTAGTCAAAGAAGTGGTCAGCTTCTATAATGATCCGACATCGGAAAAATTGACGAATTTTGAGAAGATGAAGGGAATGCTGCGTTTTGTACAGGATTATTACTATTATAATCGTTTTAAAAAGATGCAGGAGGAACAAAGATGAGTAAATGGTACGCCCGAAGTTTACAGGAGTATATTGAAATGATCAATCATATCTCTGAGCATCAGAAGGATTCCAAACGGCATTATCCTTTGTGGTTTCGGGGACATGAGCAGACAGATGTGTATTATTATCTGGATCCGGGAATTTACAGAGATTTTTACACCGCAAAAGAAGAGAACCTGTTTGATGACAGCAACGCCTATGGTACATTATGGCTGAAAGAAGAATATCGCTATCAGCATTTTGTGGCAAGGAACTTTGATAAAGTAGCATCCTTACCAGGATCTTATATAGAATGGCAGGAAGTTATGCAGCACTACTTTTCTAAAACCAGATTGATGGACTGGAGTGAATCTGCTATTGTTGCATTAAGTTTTTCTCTAGAGGCATATATCAACCCTTCCAAAGATCATGAAGTGACATATAAACAGAGGCATAACTCTCCGGTTGTATGGGTACTTAATCCTGTGAAGTTAAACAGAGCTGTATATCAATGTTTTAAAGATGACATTGACCTTATAAAGGATGCTGTAAAAAATATCAGGACAATTGATGCCGACGATATATACAGGAAAATTAAAGACCATGAGGAACTTTATTTTTCACTGGATGACAGTGCTAATGGAGGTGTAAATGGATTAATCAGTCTGTCAGGGTTGGAAGATTTGCGCCGCTCAAAAGGCGGAACTCTGCAGGAAGCCCTGGTGAACGGAAGCTTAAACCCATTCTTTTACCTTCTGCTACGATACTATTCCGAAGGACTGAAAGTTGATGTGAAAAAGCTTCCGCCTCTGGCAATCATTCACCCTCAGCATAGTGTAAGAATTCATGAACAAAAGGGAGCATTTACCATTTTTCCTTATTATAGTGACAATGGTAAAAATACTTTAAAGACCGGAGTAAGCCCATATGCTATGGAGTATATGCCGCTTTGCAAGGATTGTCTGGAGGAGATTATTCTGACAGATGCATGGTGTATCGCAGAAGAGCTGAAAGGCATTGGTGTAAAAAGATCGCATCTCTATCCCGAAATGGAAAACGTGACAAAGGATTTTGAATATATCAAATATTAGGTGTTGAAGAAAACTTCAATTGTACTGCTAAAAAACTTGACATGTAAAATACCATCCTATTATAATGTAAACAGAAGGGATGGTGACAGCGCATGAACAGCAACAAACTGGCGGAACAATTAGTTGAAAATATTCGTAAGATCTGCAGGGACAATCATATATCGATTATGCAAATGGAAAGCGATCTAGGGTTCAGTGCTGGATTGATTAGCCGTTGGAGTAAAACGAAAACATGCCCTTCATTTGATAAAATTGTTGATATAATGGATTATTTAAATATCACCTATGACGACCTGATGGGAAATGTAAGTATGTCTGGTGAAACAAACTTAGGAAAAAGCACAGATGAAGCCAATGACAACAAGATACTTACACAATTAGAGAAGGGAAGTTCCAACGGAACTCTGACATGGGAGAAGGCAGGCGAGGATATGCCGTTTGAAGCAGAGGCAAATGTTATTTTCCCACATATGCTGGCATATAATATGCATCGCTGCTATTATGTGCTCTATGGAAGAGGTTGGTTTTTCATGTCTGTACAATATAACGAAGACACTACGGATGTATTGATAACGGTCAATATGTTACCCTCTGCAGGGATGAATGTAAAGAGGCTGGAATATTCAGAAGAATTCGCGCTGAAGTTATTGCGTATAGTTGATGAAGAAATCTTCAATTTTATAAACCGGGATATGACAGATAAAATGAAGGAAGAATTTTTAAATGAAGAATTCTAAATTTTTAACCAAGGTGTCCCATTTTAAATTATGGGACACCTGAACGGATGGAAGAATTGTAAATACCTACGAACTAGAGCCGGAAATTGAAGAAGTATCCTATAATGCCGGCTGTATGTATGGTATTTTAGATACCTTGACCTTAACATTTTTTAGCCAGTACTTGCTCATACAAAAACGTTTAATTTGTTCTGCTTTTCTTTCCCTGTCATATGTAGGCGCTACCGTAATTTCTTCTATAGGCAATTTACCCTTACAGAACACTTGCACTGGTTTATACAGTTTCTCTTTTTTTGCATATTCCTCTGCACGTCTGAGCGCTTCATAATATTTCGCCTCCTGATCAGCCCCCTCTTCAATCCATATGGGCAAATCCTGTTCAACAATCTTCTCCATATAATCATCATCCATCTTCGTGACATCCGTAGAACAATTTCCTTTCATTTTTCCAGCTACGCCATGTCTTATGACAATATAGGGAACCTTCACCCCATCATTGAGCGTTCGGAAGCGAATACACTTCGACAAACTTCCATTGATATTTGAGAACACCAGTCTTGACTCCCTCTCTTCAAAAAAATATCTGTTTTTTAGATACGGCAGTATATCTTCCAGCTCAATTTCACTGGAACAACCTCCATTGTTTATGACCCTTTGAATCTGGTTTCTCAAACTTTCCGCATGTACATCAGGACTAAGATAAACAACTGGCAAAGGAGTATTCTCATAAACCTCATATTCTCCGCTGGTATCAAAATCACTATGCAACACGCTGTATTCCTGAGGATAATTTAAATATAGTTTGATCGTCGCACCGCCATTATGGCAATACCCTCTCCACTGGCTCAGCATATCGTCCTCCGCGCAAAAACAAACAATATAATCATCCCTTGCCTCCATATCATCCAATTTCAATATTCTTTCTTCCATCGCATCATTCGAAAACCTTACATTCGATGCCCAGAACTCATTTCCTTCTAAAATATTGAATAATACGGACAATGACGTATAATGCCAAAAATTATGATACTCACACTCTGTTTCAGGCGCAACTTTTTTGACTACACCTTTTATAACATCCCATTTCTTATCCCACAGTGTTTTTGACATAATGTCTCCTCGCTTTTCCCCTTCTGTACTATCAGTTAAACATAGCTTCTATTTCAGCAGTAACGTCTGACTGTCTCTTTTGCATAAAATCACTTCTCTGATATATTTTCACTTCCTTTTGTTGATAAAGTACTTCACATACCTCCCGCCAATTCTGCATCAGTTCATTATCATCTGCCTCTGACGAATACATAAAGCAGTTTAATCCTTGTTTACTCAATATATTATATAATTCCATAGATATAATCCGTTTCTTTTCAGACACACATTTCATATTCATTATTCAAAGCTTTACTGTTATCTGTATCTTTTATGAGGTCTTGGATATCTATCCTCACTATATCTACCTCTTTTCGATTTCTTGCTAGTATCTGTCCATTTTTAAGTTATTCTGAATACTCAGTTTCTTTTATTACTTACCATTTCAACCCCCATCTTCAGCTCCATAGGCCTCCCCATAAACTCCACTCTCACAACCACTTCCCGTTTATGCAGATTCACCTTCACCACATCCCCCACATAACCTTTCAGCGGCCCTTCCACCACCCGGATTTTCTTCCCTTCTCCCACCTCTATCCTGGATATGGAAGTTTTATGTTTTTCATCCCCTATTCCCCTAACCAGTTCTTCTTCCTCCTGATTCAGGGCAAAAAAATATTCGTCCTCTCTCCCCAAAAGCTTTGTCAGCCTGGGAATTTGTTTCAGTTCCTGATACAGCCCATCCGGCCTTTCGGAAGCTGCGAAGACATATCCTCTAAACAGAATTTCTTCTTCCCTATTCCATACTCCATGAAATTTTTTCAGCCTCTCCCTTTTCGGAATAAAACAGTCCTCTACATAATAGGAAGAAACCCTTCTTCGAATCATATCAGCAGTTTCCTCTTCCTTCCCTCCAAGGGTCTGTATCACATACCACATCCTTTGTCTCCTTAATTCTATCCTGGTACTTCGGCACCGGCCTGTAACCGCTTTTTGCAGCCAGATTTTCCCATATTTAGACTATGCGATCGCAGATCCTATCCCGCATTTTAGGGCAAGCTTCGCCATATCACAGTTTTAGCGTAAGCTTTCTCCTGTGACTCTTACCTGCAAGTCTTTCCATCTGCCAATATGACCATAAGCCTCAAATTCCTGTGCCAATGCTTCAGCAATTTGCTTCTTAATCCTGTATGCATTTCATTCTTCTTGTATCTCTTTCCTTTACGCCTCTTTCCGGTAAATTTCCAGTCCGACAGTAACTTCTACGTTTTTTCCTTCAAGGGGAACGTTAATTTTTGCCGTTCTTTTATGTCTGTCAATCCTTTTTATCAGCTGCTCCCGCCCTTTCAGCGGCCCTTCAGTCACAACGGCAGTCCCATTCCTGATAATTCCTCTGGACATATCTATCAGCCCGTCATCTGAACACAGCATTTTCAGATAAGGTATTTCACATGGACTTAAGGACAAATCTTCTCTGTCCCGATTTTTCAAAACCATCTTCTCAGCTCCGGACAGAAAAATATGTCCCGGCAGAAGCGCCCTTCTCTCCATATGCCACCTGCCCCCATAACGCATCATCCTCTGATACTGGAAACAGACAATTTCCTGCAGGCTTTCCGCCTCTGCTAATTTCTGGCATCTTTCTATACAATCCTTCTCATTTCCCTTAGGACATTTTAATAAATACCAGATTGCAATCATCTCCTTTTAGGATTTGCTGTAAAAGATTCGCTTAACAGATTATTAAGCGTACATTTTTAAATTTCGGGGATTAGATATCGTTGGACAATAATGTAATTATTGGAAAAATTTTAAGAAATTTTTTCGATTTTTAGAAATAAAATGACAATTTAACGCAGTTGACACCTATAAGAAATGATGATATAATCAAAAACGTTATAGAAAATTGATTTTCTAAGATTCGTATAATAAAAAAGTGTCGCTTAATAATCTGTTAAGCGACACTTTTTACGAATTTTATAAAAGCCGCCTTTCTCAAAGCACTTCTGCCTTGCAATTATACTCTTTTGCTTTCTGTCACAGCTGATACCGACTGCCAGAATTCTGCCTGTAAACTTTGGCTGTTCCCCAAGCTTTCCTCTAAAACACAGCACAAAATTTCTAACTTTTATCTGTCTGACAGCCTTCTCTGGTGTGTAATCCACCTCCAATTCTAAAATAAAAGTTCCTCTTGTACTTTTTTATAAAACCCATTATACTAAGAATATAAGCTTATAAAGGCGAAAGGAGAAATGTATGAGTGATAAAAATGATTACGATATCCTTTTAGAACAATATTTAAAAGAAAGAAGAATGTATCTGTCTAAAGACAGCAAGCAAGCACTAAAAGAAAGCTTAACTGACATGAAAACCCGCCTGGAAGCTTTCAACAATGGAGCTATTCCAGACTTTGAAAAAAATGATAATGAATAAATAATAATTGCCTTTATAAGCAAAAATATTGCAATTCCTATAACACCCAGGAATTGCAATATTTTCCAAACACTTTTACAATGAGCAATGCTCTTTTTTCTGATTCACAGAAACTGGCGCATAATACAGAATTTCTGCCTTAATTCCTTCCCCTTGTAACTTCCCATTTTACAAGAACCAGACGTTCATCAAGCCACTTTTTTACCGTATTAACGCTTACCTTAACAATCTCATCTACCGTTTCCGGCGACAGCTTCCGCTTATCAAGCTTTAATAAATACCAGATTGCTCTCATCTCCTTTATCTCCCCTTCATCACATCTTATTCAAAATCGCCTTCCTGGCATGATTTCGAAACTGATGGGGGCCAAATTGTGTCAACAGTTCTAAAAGCTTCTCCTGGGAATAGGGCGGCTGTATCTCTCCCAGTTCAGAAATCACAATCTCCTGCTCCCCTGCATTCAAAAGAGACATGCCGATCTGTACAAGCCGCCTGTCACGGTCTGTCAGGAAAGTAAACTGTCCTGTCACATGATCCTCATATGGAATCTGAGGCAGATGCTCCTCTCCAATGATTCCTGTCTTTGGAATACCAAGCCGTTCAAACTGCTCATCCGGAGCCTGACTGGCTGCCATAAGGTCACGCATATGAGTAAGCATCCGAAGCTCGGTCTCATGATCTGCAACAATCTCTGTCTCCTCCTCATCCGTTTCCAGGTCATACAATGCATTGCCATACCAGTAGGCATTGTTATTCTGGCCGGCAGGAATCCGCAGCACCTTACTTCCGTTCATATAAGAAAACCCTTCTGCCAACTCTGCCTGTCTTAACTCCTCAATCCTATATGGCGTATTCATATGGTTGGGCATTAGGGTATATTCATAGAGAGGGCCGTTTTCCACCGATTTAGGCGCCCTCATATAGACGTATCTTCCGTCTGTTACATTTACATGGCCTCCGAAAATGCCGAATATTCCGTATTCACGAACCGGAGCATCCTGTTCAATCACAGATGTCAAGCTTTTTCCGTCCATCCACCGGGGCGGTTCAATCTGAAAATAATCCGCCAGAGTGGCTGCTAGGTCGATGGTCTGGGCCAGACTGCGCCGGCGCTCTCCCTTTGCCTTAGGAAAACGGGGATCATAGACAAAGAAGGGCAGGTGGACGATCTCCTGATACATGGGCTGTACGTTTTTCCCCATCCACTCCTTCTCCCCCAGCATGAACCCATGATCCGTATTCACAATCAGCATGGTATCCTTCCACATATCCAGCTCATCCATTTTATCCAGAACCTTTCCCAGATAGCGGTCGCACATGCTTAGAAGCGCCCCGTACTCATAGCGGACATGCCTGGTGGCTTCCTCCCCATATGTATTTTTCCCATAATCCGGCCAATCCAGATTCTTCCCGTGATAGTCATCCGGGTACAGCTTCTTGTATTCCTCCAGTGAATAAAAGGGCTCATGGGGATCAAAGGCCTCGATCTGAAGGAACCAGTTGTCATAGCTGTGATTCCGGCGGATAAAATCCAGACCGCATTCAAAGGTACAGGCCTGAGGCATCTGCTCTTCTTTCGTTAAAAAAGAACGGTTTACCCAGTCATGCCTCCAGTTCTGTGTTGTCTTCCGTTCAGACAAGGTAAGAGGGACATCCGGCCACGGCACCTGTCCCATCCACGGGTCTCCCTGCTGCCCCCGGATTATCTGATGGCTGTCATACTTGGTTAAGTAACCGCTTCCTCCGTCTTCCCAATAGTGGAAATGATCTGTGGCAATATGTGTGTAGATACCTGCCTGCCTCATCCGGCTGATCACCGAATCATCGTAGGGCTGCATGGGACACCAGCTGGAGTGAAGGAAATTGTATCTGCCTGTGTGAAGCTCTCTCCTTGCAGGCATACAGGGCAGGCTGGCGGCATAAAAATTGTCGAAGGTAAGGGTTTTCTCCTCAAGCCGCCGAAAATTGGGCATAACTGTCCAGTCACAGCCGTAATTTGGCAGAAAATGCCGGTTCAGGGAATCGAACATAACCATAATTGCTTTCATTTCATGTAGCTCCTTTCTTTTCCCGGTACGAGGAGGGAGATACCCCCTGCGTCCGTATAAATACTTTGTACATACTGTTGGAGGAGGAAAAACCGCTTTCAACCGCAATATCCCCAATGGTCTTTTCCGTGTTCTCCAACAGGCGTATGGCTTCTTTTATCCGAAGTTCTGTAATCAGGCTGTTTAACGTCTTTCCTGAAGCATCCTTCACAAGCTGAAAGATATATTTCTCGGACAACCCAAAGTGGTCGGCAATGGTTCCGGCGCACAGATTCATATCCCGAAATTGTTCTGCCACAAAGGATACCACCTCTTCCCCCTTGTCACGCTTGACCCGTTTCAGGTTCTGATGATAGCAATCCTTAAGGGTGTGGTTTAGGGAGAGGCAGAATTCTTTTAACTTGTCTGGAGAATTGTCTTCTAAATCCTTAGGAAGAACCGGCCACTCCTGTGGATCCTGGGTATTCTTTTCTGACTGCTCCCGAAAATGGGAAATCAGTGCAGCATAGACAGAACGCAGGGAGAAAAACAGCTGCCGCAATTCCACAGAGTTCCAGCTGCCGCCGGAGACATCCTCAAACAGGCTGCTAATCAGGCTGTCTGCAGACTCTGCCTGTCCGATCAAAAGCATGCTGTGAAGCACATTCAGTTGAGACACGGTTACAAATTCCCTGTTTCCTGCTGCTTTTAATGTGTGCTGAAATACAAACATTCCTTCATATTCTATACCTGCTTCCAGGCGGCGTTGGGCATGTCTTATTCCATACTCGATGGAAGACAAGCCGGATATGCGGTTGCTAAGCCCGGCTTTTGCCACAATGGAAGTCTCCCGGGCCGATTCCTCCAGAATCATAGACAGTTTTTCCTCCAGTTCGCCCTGATATTCCAAAACCAAAAAGTATTGACTGCCCTGGAGCAACCCAATATATACGGTAACCTGGGCGGCCTGGAATTTTGGAAGCAGCCAGCTGTCAAAAAAATGGGATGCATCCGGAACCTGCGACCAAGGGATAAAGCCTATGACGGCCGCAACCGCTTCCACAGGCATCTCTCCATACATGATGCCAAAGGATTCCTTCAGGCTGGAAGACTCGATTCCTCCAAAAAAAGCACGTTCCAGCAGATCTTTGCGGATCTGCCTGTCCAGCTGATCCATATCTGAATATGATTTCTGAAGTTCTTTTACCATGTTCGCAATATTCTCTTCCAGTGAGTCCTGAAGGAAATTCTCCTTAGTCTGGTATTCGCGGATGGCCTCAATGGAATTCTTGATGGGACGAAGATGCCTTTTGGACAGGAAAAATGAGACGGCTGCTCCAACCAGCAGCGCTCCCAGGATACTGGCTCCAATGGACTGAAACGCCTCTGCCTGGACGGTCTGAAAAAATCCGGCGTCAATTCCCAAAGTGATTGTCATATTTCTGGGGCCTTTCATGGCAAGCCTTGTAAATGAATCGGAATCAATCGCTTCCTCCCTGCGGATCCCTTTGGGGCCGTACCACATAAATGTCTGGCCGGATGCGTCCTGCACCATAGCGTAAGACCGATCCGCCACCTCTGGAAACAAAAGACTTTTTGCCACACTCTCTGAGTCCAGACACAATAACATGGTTACCGGAATCTTGCTGTCACCAGCCATGGGAAAGGACATGATCTGAATCATACAGTCTGTTTCCTGTTCTCCGCTTAACCGGTTATCCAGAACCGTGCTGTAGTACTGAAAGCCGGAATACGACCATTTTTCAGACAGCCAGTCTTCCTTATCCAAAAACATCTCAAACTGTATATAAGAATAAAATTCTTCCCTGGAACGGAAAATATAATTGGTTGTCAAAACGTAATCGTACTTAGGAATGTATACAATCACATCCTTTAAGTATCCTGCATTCAGGAAATGAAGCTTCAATGTTTTCTGCAGAAGGTTCATCTGATAAAACGTCTCCTGCTCCGTAGCAGACAGGCAGCCATAATAGATATCTTTTAACGTATCGTCTGTATAAAATCTTCTGGCTGACTGAAGCAGATAGGTTTCTGTCAAAGTATATTCACTGACGCTTTGCTCGGCATAGTCCAAAAGAGTCTGTGAGGCCAGCTTTTTTGAAGAGTTCACCGCAGAAAGAAAGACCGGTGCAAGACAGAGCATGGTAAGGATTACAATCATGATATAAGTAAAAATAAATGAGGCAAATATCTTCTTTGTATTCATGTAATGTGTACTCCTTTCTGTTTTAATCATAACCGCTGCAAAGATGCCAGTCAAGAATGAAACTTTTTGTGCAAAGTGACTATTGTTAAAAAGTATACTCCTGTCACTTTGACTCAAAGGATTTCCATTTTACTTTTGTCATGACTGCGTTTAATCTTAAGAGGAGCACTTTGGCACGAAAGGAGGATTTATCATGAAGAGAGCAGCCAGACAACAGGCAGCAATATTTCAAAAACCCGCCGTCAAGGAACAGGTAACCGGATTCCTGTTTATCCTTCCAGGCTTTGTAGGTTTCATCGCTTTTATCCTAATACCAGTAGCCATGTCATTGGGATTAAGCTTCACCGAATGGAATTTCTTAAAAGGCTGGGACGGCATCCATTTTAACGGACTTAAAAATTATATGAAACTATTTTCCGATTCCTGGTTCACCCGGTCATTGGTGAATAATCTTCTTTATACAGGAGTGACCATCCCGGTTCTTCTAATTCTGGGCCTGATCACAGCTGAGATTATCAACCATCATTGTTATATGGGAAATCTGATTCGGGTACTGATCTTCATTCCCTATATCGCGAGCATTGTAGCCGTCTGCACCGTATGGCAGGTGATGCTGCAGCCCAGCTATGGTCCGGTAAACCAGTTTCTTATGTCCATAGGCATTGAGAATCCCCCACGGTGGCTGGTAGACCAGAAATGGGCTATCTGGGCCATTATCTTCATCAATGTCTGGACGCAGCTGGGATACTATGTAGCAGTCTATATGTCCGGCTTGCGCAACGTATCAAAAGACCTGTATGAGGCAGCCCAGATAGACGGCGCCGGCGGCGTCCAGCAATTTTGGTATATCACCATCCCTATGGTAAAGCCCACCACATTTTTTTTGGCTACCATGGGAATCATAAGCTCCTTCAAGGTATTTGACGTGGTAAGCGTCCTTACCCAGGGCGGTCCGGGAAACTCCACCTCGGTCATGGCGTACTACATTTATAAGACTGCCTTCCAGGAATTTAAGATGGGATATGCATGTGCTCTCGCATGGGCCCTTTTCATTATTATCTTTCTTGTAACCGTGTTCCAGTGGAAGTTCCAGTCAAGCTTCTCCAATGAGTAAAGGAGGGTATCATGAAACACAACGGCAAAAAAATATATCTACATAAAACGGTACTGACCATAGGATTGCTCTTTGTAGGGTTTACTATGCTGACTCCCCTTCTCTGGATGATCTCCACTTCATTCAAGCCGGAGACAGAGGTATTTGAATTTCCCATCCGCTGGATACCCCAACACAGTGTGGGATGGGCCAATTATAAAGAAGTCTGGGGAGAGACCTACCGTTTTGGCATGTATTACTTAAACAGCATCAAGGTAACCGTCTTATCCACCATCCTTCAGATTCTTATCTCTGCACTGGGCGCATATGGATTCACCAAAATACGCTGGAAGGGAAGAGACTTTGTATTCCTGCTTTACCTGGCTACTATGATGATTCCGCCCCAGGTGATGATTATCAGCCGCTTTGTGGTCATGCGGGAGTTAAAGCTTTATAATACCCTTCACGGAATCATCATCATGACCATGTTCAGCACATATGGCGTATTTCTTTTAAGACAAGCTATGATGGGGATTCCGGATTCCCTGTGTGAGTCTGCCAAAATGGACGGAGCCAGCCATTTTACCATATTTTCCAGGATCTGTCTGCCTTTAATCACTCCATCCATCGCAACCCTGGCTGTCCTCAAATTTGTCTGGACATGGAATGATTATCAGACTCCGCTGATCTTTTTAAACGACCGCTCTCTCTTCACCATCCAGTTAGGAATGAAGCAGTTTGCAACCGAGTCCGGAAGCATCTATTCTCTCGTGATGGCTGCAGCGGTATCCGCCACGTTACCTCTGATCCTCATATTTCTTCTGGGTCAGAGATACATCATCGAAGGCATTGCATCTGGTGCCGTAAAGGAATAAGGAACTATCCAAATAAAGAAAGGGGATTATCTCAATGAAAAAAACAAGAAAAACCATCACATCCGTAACTCTTGCCATCTCCATGGCAGCAATGCTGGGAGCATGCTCATCCGGAGGCTCTTCTACGGAAGGAACTGCTTCTCCGGCACAGACAGACGTTTCCCAGGCAGAAAGCAGCCCAAACAGCCAGCCTTCTTCTAACCAGGCTTCGGCCCCACAGGAAGAGGAAGCAGTCACCCTGCGGTTTGCCAGCTGGCAGTCCAACCATGATGCCGGAAACCAGGCGGTTGCCGACGCATTTCATGAGCTTCATCCCAATATTACAGTCCAGTTTGACTATTATGGCGATATGAACAGCAAGGATTATCTGCAGAAGGTAGACATCATGCTTATGGGCCAGGAACCCATTGACCTTGTGATGGCGCCCAGCTTTGCTGACTATGTCGTTCGGGCGGAATCCGGCTCTTATCTGGGCCTTAACCAGTTCTTCCAGGAAGAAGGCCTCACCGCCGAAGATGAATTCAATGTGGTTGTTCCTGTCAATGAAGACGTGTATGGAATTCCAGGGGAGCTAAAATACAACCTGGTACTGATTAACAAAGATATGCTGGATGCAGCCGGCCTTTCTGTTCCCAGCCTTGACTGGACCTGGGAGGATTACCGTTCCTATGCAAAAGCCCTGACCCATGGAAGCGGCCCAGATACTGTATACGGTTCCTATTTCCATTCTTGGGGAAGTACCAATCTCTACGGCATTTCATCGGCCAAAGAAGGCAACAGCTATTTCAATTCGGATGGTACTTTGGCATTTGACAGCGATGCTTTCCGTGATTTCTTGCAGATGCGCTATGATATGGAAAATGTTGACTTGAGTTCCACTCCTCTTGCTGATGTCAAGGCACTGAACATGAATTACCGGGATCAGTTTTTTAACGGAACCATTGCCATGCTTCCCATGGGCTCCTTTATGTTCAGCGATATCGGAAATGAAAAATATGCCCATGATTTTGTTACCACCTTTGCCCGTATGCCTCTGTGGGACAGCCAGGATCCGCACTACAATACAGTATCCGGCAACTTCTTTGCCGTGGCATCCACCAGCCAGCACCCCAAGGAAGCATACGAATTCTTAAAGTTCTGGTGCCAGGAGGGCGTATCCATCAAGGGAATGTTTATATCCAATGAAAAAGGAGCAGACAAAATGGAGAGCACCTCACGAATTGTTTCCGGCTTTGAGGATCTGATTGATATGGATGCTTTAACGGTCGTTATGCAGGATCCGGACTGGGTTGACAGCTATGAGGAGTTTACGCCTTCTTATCAGAGTGAAATTGACAGCCTGCTGACAGAGGAAACCGATATCTATCTTTTAGGTTCCCAGTCTCTTGACGATACCATCTCCAACCTGATGAGCCGCGGCAATGTGATTATAGAAGAGAATAAATAGCTCTCATTCCCTCTGCCACCAGGCAGACGCCAAAATTAGTAGTATATCGGATAAGGCCGCAATATACCCCCTTCTATAATAAGCTATTATGATTGAAGGGGGTCATCTATTCCTCCTCAAGCCAGGAAATGACCTCCATGGATTCCAGCCTGGCAAAACTCTACAGTGAGGGCACCATCACACGGGAAACTGCATTGACCTACGCTTCCAATCCGGATATGCTTTCCAGGAAAATCCGGTAGGGGATACGCTTCCTAATTCACAAACTTACTAAGCACCTCCATAAAAATTTCCATGTCAATAGGTTTGGAGAGATGGGCATTCATCCCGTTTTTTAAGGCGGCCTCCTTGTCCTCCTCCAAAGCATTGGCTGTCATGGCAATGATAGGCATCGTCCGCACATCCTTCCTTGCCAGATTCCGGATGGCCCTGGTGGCCTCATACCCGTTCATAATGGGCATCTGTACATCCATGAGAATCACGTCATAATAATTCTCCTCTGATTGCTTAACCATGGCCACCGCATCGGTCCCGTCCGGTGCAGACTCCACCTCAAACCCGGCCTCTTCCAGAATCACTTCCGCAATCTCCCGGTTCAGCTCGATATCCTCCACCAGCAGAACCCGTTTTCCCTCAAAGTCAACCAGGCTCCAGGCGGCAGCATTCTCCTCCTCCTTGTCTCCCAGACTGTTGGCCACAACAAGAGCCGCCTTTAAATCGGACATGAACAGCGGCTTGGCACAGAATGCCGTAACTCCCGCAGCCTTTGCCTCCTCCTCAATATCCGACCAGTCATAGGCAGTCAATATAATAATCGGCGCGTCTTTTCCCACAACCTTGCGGATCTTCCTGGCCGTTTCGATTCCGCTTATCTCCGGCATCTGCCAGTCAATGATATAGGTATGGTAGGAATCTCCCTCCTCATGAGCCAGCCTGGCCCGGTATGCTGCCTCCCTGCCGGAAGTTGTCCATTCAGACCGCATCCCGATCTTTTTTAACATCTTGCTTACACTGTCACACACATGGAAATCGTCATCCACTACCAGAGCTCTCAGCCCTTCCAGCTCCTTAATCTGCTCCGCATTCTTCTCCACATCCTGCAGCTTCAGTGTAATCTCCACGGTAAAGGTGCTGCCTTTTCCCAGCTCACTCTCCACGCTGATGGTTCCGTTCATCATCTCCACAATATTTCTCGTAATAGCCATACCAAGGCCGGTGCCCTGAATGCCAGACTGGGTAGCGGTCACCTCTCTCTCAAAGGGCTCGAAAATATGATTCACGAAATCCTTAGACATGCCGATGCCATTGTCCTTAACAATAAAAACATAGTCCCCGTACCCATGGCGGAAGGTGGTTTTCTGCATAATCCGAAACGATATGCTTCCTCCTGCAGGCGTATATTTCACGGCATTGCTTAAAAGATTGATAAACACCTGGTTCAGCTTCAGAGAATCTGCCATCACATCCTCGTTGGCAATCTCAAAGGTATCAATAAACAGTTCCAGCTGCTTCGCCTTTACCTGAGGCTGGATGATATTTACCAGATTATGCATCAGTTCAGAAATGTTGCACTCCTGCTCCTTAATCTGAACTTTGCCGCTTTCAATCCTGCTCATATCAAGAATATCATTAATCAAGCTTAACAGATGGTTGCTGGAGGATAAGACCTTCTGCAGACAATCCTTAACCTGATCCTTATTGTCAATGTGGCTGACCGCAATGGTAGTAAAGCCAATGATCGCGTTCATCGGCGTACGGATATCATGGGACATGTTGGACAGAAATGTGCTCTTGGCCCTGTTGGCATGCTGAGCCTGCATCAGTGCATCCTGAAGAGCCTGGGTCTGCTCCCTCTGGGCCTTCACGCTCTCGGTAATATCTTTTGCCACCACCATAACCATAATATCATTGGTTTCATTATCCCTGGTCATGATAAAGGACTGGCGGACACAGATATTCTCCTCGCCGAAGTCTCTTCTCCAATACTCCACGTCTACTTCCGCTTGGCCCCGTTCAAAGCATTCCTTCAAATTCTTCACATTGATGGAGGCACAGTACTCCTTCACCGATTCTTCCAGGACAAACTGCTTCCTCTTCTCAAACCACTCTGAAGCGGAACATGGTATCTCCAGCCCCAATTCCTTAAGAAATGAAACCGGCCGGCCGTCTACTTCCCGGACAATGTCCTCCTCAATCAGATCCTTTGTGAGATTGATATCATACGTGCAGATGGCATTCGTCGTGATGGCGATCCGGTACTGCCTTTCTTTGCGGCCGGCCCGGGACATCTCCGCCTCCATCTGAAGTTCCCTTTCCTTTACATCCGTAATATTCTGCTTACTCAGCAGCACCTTGCTTACATGGCCGTCTTTCCGTTCCAGGCAGATGATATTTACATGCTCCCACTCCGGCTGGCCATCTTGAAGCATATGACATTCAAAGCGCAAATCATCTTCGTCCTCCATGGCCTCAATCACCGCGTCTCTGGTAATCTGGGAGGCAAACTCCTGACGGTCACTGTCCTCGATAAAGCGGGAACAAAGATATTCCGTCAGCTCATCATACCGGCCTTTCACTTGGACCTTATCGTCAGCCGGCCTTGTCCCTGCCAGATACTGGTAGGTTTCTTCCTCCAAATCCACCATGGCAAAACGGGAAAACAAGGTATTGACGCCGTTTATGATATACCCCATCTCCCGGTTTTCTTTCTCAAGCTCCTTCTTCCTCTGCTCCGTCCGGATAATCAGGAAAATAATATAGATGATAAACAGCCCTATCATCAGAACTTCCAGCCGGAATCCTATGGTATTTTCCGCCCGTATCATTTCCTGGGTGATGCTCTCTGGAAATGTCTGTACAAGGACATATTTACTGTTCGGAAGATATACGGCGCAGATATTATCTGTATTCCCGTAGGATCTGCTGATAAAGGCGCCCTCTCCGCCGTCTTCAAATATGCCCTTCACCTGCTTTGCCGTATTTTCGTCAATCACTTTGGACTCCGTCAGAATATCCAAAAGATTTCCTTCATATTCCATCGTCTCGGAACTTGCGATCACTCTCCCATCCGGCATACACAGATATACTTCTGCTTTCTGGCTGAAATACGTGGTGGAAAGCATACTCTGCAAATGCTCTTCCGCCAGGTACGCTCCCCGCAGCACCCCCATAATCTCGCCCTGCCGACGGACTGGCGCATAAAAGCATACCATTGTCTCATCATAAAAATGAGGGTCAAATATAATGGACAGCCCGGATATCCCTTTCATTCCGTTGACATAGAACTCCCGGTCCGTCACGTCAGCAATCCGCCCGTCCGCAGCATAGTCATTTCCTTTTGAATCGGTAAATATAAGGGCGTCAAACAGGGAATTCTCTTCCATCCTTTTCAGTGTCTGTATTGTTACTTCCTGTCCCGTAAGACTCTCTTCCAGAAAATATGCATAAGTATTGATTAAATCCAGTGCATTATTCAGTTCTTCATCGATCTGGGCAGTCTTAAGCCGCGCCGAATCCAACGCATAATTTTTATTCCGCTCCTCCATACGTATACTGTTCTGCCCCGTATACCAGCGGAATAAAAGAATAACTGCTATCAGTAAAAGAAGAACATAAAATATTTCCTGCAGTGATTTTTTCCATTCCTTCATCAAGAGTCCCCCTTCAAGACAGGCATATTCTCATATTTATCCTATTATACCCTTAATATTCCTACAAGTCAAATACCTGGTCTTGATACTGCCATTCAATCCTTTAATCTCCTGAAGCAAATGATAAAAAAGATAATTCCGTACACTGTAGTAAGGGGTGTGGCCAGCCCCATCCCCACAAGGGAGGCATCGGGAAGCCTTGACATAACTATGGAAATAGGAATACGGACACAGAGGGCGGAGGTAATCCCCTGAAGCATCACCGGAATGCTCTTACCGCTTCCGTTAAAATAACCGATGCTGCTGAACAGGATACAGGTAAGAATACAGTCTACAGAAAAACCCTTCAGGTAATCGGCGCTCTGGGCAATTACCTCCCCGTCATGGGTAAATGCTGCAGACAGCAGGCCTCCTCCGAAAAATCCCGCCATAAAAATCCCGATCCCCACAGTACATCCGGTAACCATGGCCGTCTTCATTCCCTTCCATGCACGGCTTCTCTGCCCCGCTCCTATATTCTGAGCCACAAAAGCAGAAACGCTCTGCATCACCGCAGAAGGCACCAGCATGACAAAGGACACGATCTTGGACGCTACCCCATAGCCGGCTGACGGCATAAGCCCCATATTATTCACTATGGAATTCACTACCAGAAAAGAAATCTGTACCATAGCCTCCTGCAGCGCAATGGGAACCCCGATGTTCAATATTTTCTTAAGTTCCGTCCCATAGATCCTGCACTGAGCCATGGAAAAGCGGATGGGAAGCTTCTGCCTTCTGATAATAGCAGCCGACAAAACCACTGACACCAATTGTGCAAAAACCGTGGCAAGGGCAGCTCCCGCCACATCCATGTGAAATGCTCCCACCAGCACCAGATCTCCCACGATATTAACCACACAGGCAATCCCCACAAACAAAAAGGGCAGATTGGCATTTCCCACCCCTCTTAAGACACCGCTGATCACATTGTAGGCAATAATAACCAGAATCCCTGCCGAGCAGATCCGGATATAGAGAGTGGTCTTTTCCACAGACTCCTGAGGCACCTTCAAGATCCCCACTAGTTTCCCGGCAAACAAAAGCAGTAAAACCGTTGCCACAGCACCGACAACCGCAAACAAAAGAATGGTGGTTCCCACCGTATTCCCCGCCTCCTCCGGCTTTTTCTCACCGATATGCTGTCCTATGATAACCGTAGCCCCCATAGCCAGGCTGGTGATAATACATGTCACCATGTGCATAAAAGAACTTCCCGTACCAACGGCAGAAATGCTGGATGCATCTCCAAACTGCCCCACCACAATCAGATCCACCGCGCCGTAAGCCGCCTGAAGAATCAGCGCCCCTAATACAGGAACTGCAAAACGGATTAGCGATCCAAAAATGGATCCTTTTACAAATGAGTTTTCTTTTTTCTTCTTTTCCATAGAGTCTCCTTATCTGCCTGGCATGGTATCATGCAGTCTCTCAATCATTTTTATACTTTCTTCCACCTGCTGGTCTGAAATATCATGCAAATGTTTTACCCAATTTTCATGAAAATCCTGAACATACTTTTTTACGTGTGCTTTTCCTTTGTCTGTCAGCTTTAGTAAATTTACTCTTTTGTCAACATCGTCTGCGTACCGTTCCAGCATTCCCATTATTTCCAGCTCTTGTATAAGCTTTGTAATGCTGGGCATGGTGATGTTCAGCCTGTTGCTTACATCACTGATCCGGCATTCTTCCTGTTCCCTGCACGCCTCATTCACGCTGTCCAGTACGTGAATATGCCGCGGCTTCATGCCTTTAGGAAGTGCCGGCATTGTCTCAATAATATGCTTTGCTGTGAAACAGGCGTCTAATAGATGCTTTAAACTGGTTGTATTCATACGTTCCTCCAATTTTAAAGGGGTGATTGTCTGCTGTTTTTGTATCTTTTTTGGGGGTGTATTTATTAGTAGTAATTACTATTAGTAAGTATATGAGATGGTTTTAAATTTGTCAAGGGAAAAATTTTATGTTGGGATTGTATGTTGAAGGGGGAGACATATAGGATTTGTTTGGGAGGCGCTTCGGGGCCGCTTGGGAGTTATTATGGACTCCTTTTGGCACGCTTGCGCTTGATTTTTCACGTAACAGTACTAAGCGCACAAAAAACGTGCGCTAAGTGCTGACGTGAAAAGACAGCCTTCATACGTTCCATAATAACTCCCAAGCTACTTTATTGGCTTTTTAATGCTCCTGTGGATGACTGGTAGAACGTAAATAGATTAGCTGTATTGATTTTTGCACTGTGTTTGAAAATTGCTGAGGAGCTATCTTGTCAGCTCCTTTATATCACTGTGGATGACTAGTACTGCATTGCGGAAACTCCAGTGAATAAAGCACCCGCTGCCTACGCCCTCTGCACGCCTGCAAAGCTAACCGTAGGCACCACTTACGCCGTCGCTTTGCAGACGCACAGATGCCGCAGACATCTGGCACTTTATTCAC
>CAJUPP010000013.1 GCA_910588325.1 uncultured Hungatella sp. | reverse complement strand
GCAAGGTCCGGCAGGAGTGGCAGGAGCGACGGGAGCGACCGGTCCGACGGGTCCGGAAGGTCCAGCAGGAGTAGCAGGAGCCACCGGTCCGACGGGTCCGCAAGGTCCGGCAGGAGCGACGGGAGCGACCGGTCCGACGGGTCCGGAAGGTCCAGCAGGAGTAGCAGGAGCGACAGGTCCGACGGGGCCGCAAGGTCCGGCAGGAGAGGCAGGAGCCACCGGCCCAACGGGTCCAACGGGTCCAACCGGCCCAACCGGTCCAACCGGCCCGGAAAATGGTTTGGCGGCTTACGGCGGAATATATAGTTCAAGCCCACAGACATTAAATCTGACATTAGGAGGCACAACACAGATTCCGATGCCGTCCGCCATGCCGTCCGACGGAGTGACCTACATTCCAGCGAACAGCATCACGGTTACCGACGCCGGCAATTATGAGATTAATTATTCTACAACGTTATCTGTAGCAGTAGGTACCACAGTGACGATAGCGGTACGGTCAAATGGCACAGACATTCCAGGAGCCACTGTTTCACGCGTTCTTTCTGTTGGAGTAGGTTCTCTGGTAAACGGAAGCACGATTGTCAGCCTTCCAGCAGGTGCGGTCATTAACATGGTGATTTCCGCTCTGATTGCAGTGGGAGTGACTTTAGGATCAGGTGTCAATGCATCTCTTACTGTTAAAAAAATAAACTAAAAAGACGAATCAAAAGGGGCTGCCGCACGTTTTAAGTGCGGCGGCTTTGGCTAACGGTTGAAAAGATGGATATAGCAGCTTTACAGGTCATATAGCTGCTTTTATATAGCTGATAATCGGGTAAACGGAGGAGAGTCATGAAAGTTGTTGTGTACGCAATCTGCAAAAATGAGAAACCGTTTGCTGAGAGATGGGTAAAATCCATGGCGGAAGCAGATGAGATTGTGGTATTGGATACTGGTTCGGAAGACGGCACGGTACAGAAGTTAAGAGAGCTGGGGGTAAAGGTGGCTGAAGAGCAAATCATTCCCTGGCGTTTTGACAAAGCACGCAATAAATCGCTGGAATTGGTGCCGGAGGATGCAGATATCTGTGTGTGTACGGATTTGGATGAAGTGTTTGAGCCAGGGTGGAGAGCCGGCCTGGAGCAGTCCTGGAAAACAGATAAAGGCACCAGCCGGGCAAGATATCGTTATACCTGGAGCTTTACTCCAAAAGGCGGAGAAGGTGTGGTTTTTTGGATAGAAAAAGCCCACAGCCGCCATGATTACCAGTGGGTTCACCCGGTTCATGAAGTGTTGAATTGGATAGGGCAGGGGCAGCCGGGAAAGACCGTGACGGCAGAAGGAGTACAACTGAACCATTTTCCAGATTCCTCAAAATCCCGGGACCAATATCTCCCGCTGTTGGAATTGTCTGTGGAAGAAGAACCCATGGATGACAGAAACATGCATTATCTGGGAAGAGAGTATATGTACAAACAGAGATGGGATGACTGTATTCGTACTTTAAAAAAGCATTTATCCATGCCCTCTGCTCAGTGGGAAGACGAGCGGGCGGCATCCATGCGTTATATTGCAAAGTCCTATCTGATGAAAGGAGAGAGGAAGCAGGCACGGGATTGGTATTTAAAAGCCATTGTCCAAGCTCCTTATTTAAGAGAACCATACATGGATCTGGCAAATGCCCTCTATGAGGAAAAGCAATGGGAAGGCGTACTCTATTTTACGGATTGTGCCTTGCAGATCGTCAATCGGCCGAAAACATATATCTGTGAGGCAGCTTCCTGGGGCAGCCTTCCTCATGATCTGAAAGCCATAGCATTTTATCATACGGGGCGTTTGGCTCAAGCATTGGAAGAGGAAGAACATGCATTAGCTATAGAGCCTGATAATGAAAGATTCCAAAGAAATATAAAGATTATGAAAGAGAAAATAAAAGAGCAGTAGTGGAGGATTTCTTCCAGCCAAAGAGCAGGCGCCGCTGCCACGGCGCCTAAAACGAAAAAGGAAATCTGTCAAAGAAGCTCTGTCTAAAAAGCCACATCATTTTCAATCGTAAGAATCTGTAGAGAAGGGAATTGATAGGCAAGGCCGATGATATATAATGTATAAGTTCCCCCGGCCATGATATTTAAGGTAGAAGAATCCATAATGGCAATCTTGGTATTGTTGCATTCTACATAGGTATCGCCTATAATTACGGAACTGTTGCTGGCGCACGGCAAGGATTCGGAGACAGAAGCCCGGTAAGAACCTCTCTGGAATGTTCTGTAGTCGGTGGCATCAAGCTGACTGACATTCTGGAAGACACGTCCGACGCCTGACAGAAAGACATCCACAGGACCGCTGTTAGGAGACAGGTTTACCACCCGGACACAGCCTGAATTTCTCTGTCTGCACGGAGAATCCGTAAGGGTAAATAGAGAAATCCCGGATCCGTCATTAATAATGGAAACCGTATAGGATGTCTGGCCGGCAAAGTTAAGATATCTCCGGAACAGTATGTCTCCTGTCTGAGAGTTGGTGATTGTCACCAGGGTATTCTGGCTGCTGCAATCCCGATAATAAGGAGTAAAGCTGCCAAACTGCATATGATTAATGACCGTGCGGTTTCCAAGTGTAATATTCACTGCAGGCTGATTGACTGCTGCATGAAGGAAACGGACGCTGGCACAGTTTCCGCCTGAACTTCCAGATCCGCCAGAGCCCATAGAACAGTTGAAGCAGGGCCTTAGTCCCGGCCAGATTACAACAGTGTTATTTCCGGAATTGCTGCCGGAGCCGCTTCCCGATCCGCTGGGCGGTCCCCAGGAAGGCGTATCAGGAGAGATCGGTGCAAACCCAGGATCCGAAGAACCTGGAGGCGGCCCCCAGGAAGGCGTATCAGGGGAAATCGGCGCAAACCCAGGATCCGAAGAACCTGGAGGCGGCCCCCAAGAAGGCGTGTCAGGAGAAATTGGTGCAAATCCGGGATCCGAGGTCTCCATCGCATGGACATCATTTGTAGAGAATCCATTTCTGTCAATATACATAGGACGTCCTTTCTGTTTGATTGCTTTTGCAAACGGTATACTATATCATATAGCAAAAGGAGCCTTCATGTGATAGAAAAAATATTTTTTCGGAGACATATGGAGAGAAGGACCACCTGCAGTCAGGTCTAATCGGTCCTGCTACCTGTTATGTGCAGACTCCGGAATTCCGTAGGGGTACAGCCACATTTGTTTTTGAAAAATCGGTTAAAATAGCACAGATTTTGGAAGCCGGAAGTATAAGCCACCTGTTTGATGGTCATGGCGTCATTGCCCAAAAGATACTTTGCCCGGGCCAGTCTGGCATCCAGAAGCTCGTCCATGGGAGAGGCATGGAAATATTGTTCGTAGTAGCGATAGAGCTGGCTTTTTCCAATGTTGGCCTGTCGGCATATCTGTTCCAGGCTCCATGGGCGTTCGCAGTGTTCCAACATCTTCTCCCTCAATACGAAAAGTTCCGGATAGTACCGTCCCTGCTGTCTTGGATGAGACAGGGGGTGGCAGCGGCTTAAATGAAGAAGAAGCTGGCGCACCAGCAAATCTTCCATCTCTTCAAAATGCTCCAGGCGGTTTAAAGATTCCCTCTGAATGATTTTTAAAACATTGTTTAGTTCTGTTACGCAGTCCGGATAAAAAATTTTATTTTTTATAAGACCATAGTTATCCGGAAGAGAATCATCGCAGGTAAAATGAACAAAGCTGTTTAAGAATTCGTCTGAGGCCTGGTAGTGCTGCGGATGTCCGGGAGTATAGAGAATACAGGCGCCTGCTTCGGCCGGAATCTCTTTACCATCAGGAAAATAAAATATCATAGGGCACAGTACCAGAAGGAACAGCCAGGAATTGGTGCCGGAAGGACGGAAAATCCGGTCTTTATCAGGATTGCGGAAGTCATGTCCGCAGTAAGGAATGGTAATCATCATAACACCTCTTTCATAAAGACAGCCTACTAAAAACCGGAAGAAAAGTCAATAGTATAAGACTTTATATCATTTTCACCACAGTTCCAGATGATATAATATGATCATCAATCCCAGGAGGAACAGTAAAGATGAAACAGACAAAGTTGTATATTGATAAGCATATGATTGTGAGTAAGGTGGATAAGCGTATCTATGGTTCTTTTATCGAGCATTTGGGGAGGGCTGTATACGAAGGCATCTATCAGCCGGGACAGAAGACTGCAGACGAGCAGGGGT
Source organism: uncultured Hungatella sp. (assembly GCA_910588325.1). Lineage (GTDB taxonomy): Bacteria > Bacillota > Clostridia > Lachnospirales > Lachnospiraceae > UBA3402. Next base: position 58,811 of record CAJUPP010000013.1, on the reverse strand, counting down.
TTAGGAGAGATGTGATTGATTTGGTAAAGGAACTGGGGGTTCCGGTTGTACGTTACCCAGGCGGCAACTTTGTGTCCGGCTACAATTGGGAGGACGGCATCGGACCAAAGGAGAAGCGGCCGGAGAAGCTGGAGCTGGCCTGGCAGGTGGTGGAAAGCAATCAGTTTGGCCTCAACGAATTTGCAGACTGGGCGAAGAAAGCGGATACTTCTGTGATGATGGCGGTAAATCTGGGAACCAGAGGTGTGGACGATGCCCGCAACATTGTAGAATACTGTAATGTGGCAAACGGCGGATATTATAGCAGTTTGAGGAAACAGCATGGCTACGAGAATCCCCATGACATTAAGCTGTGGTGCCTGGGCAATGAGATGGACGGCAGATGGCAGATCAGCCACAAGACAGCAGAGGAATACGGACGGCTGGCTTCCGAGACAGGCCGGGTAATGAAATATGTGGATCCGAGTATTGAGCTGGTAGCCTGCGGAAGCGCATCCCTCGATATGGATACCTTCGGCACTTGGGAAGATACGGTTTTGTCTGAGTGCTATGATGAGGCGGATTATCTGTCCCTTCATCAGTATTATGGAAATCGGGATGGCAATACACCAAACTTTTTGGCAAGCACTGTTGCCATGGATCGTTTTATTTCCTCAGTGGTTTCCATCTGTGATGCGGTGAAGGCAAAGAAGAGAAAGAGCAAGACGATCAATCTGTCTTTTGACGAGTGGAATGTGTGGTACCACTCCAATGAACAGGACAAGAAGCTGGAGAGATGGTGCAGGACGCCTCATCAGCTGGAGGATGTGTATAATTTTGAGGATGCTCTTCTGGTAGCCGGGATGATGATTACATTGCTCCGCCATGCGGACAGGGTAAAGATTGCCTGTCTGGCACAGCTGGTAAATGTAATTGCCCCGATTATGACATCAGATACAGGAGCCTGGAAGCAGACGATTTATTATCCTTTTGAGGCAATCAGCAGATATGGAAGAGGAACGGTTCTTCATACGGTTGTAGATGCTCCGGTGTATGAAAGCATCCATGGGGATGCTCCTTATGTGGATAGCGTGTGCCTGATGGATGAGGAGGCAGAGACTCTGACGATTTTTGCGTTGAATAAGGATCTTTCGGAGGAGATGGAACTTTCTGTGGATGTCCGGCAGTTTGAGGGATATCTGGTGAAGGAACATATTGTGCTGACACATGAGGATTTGAAGGCCGTCAACACACAGGAGCATCCGGATGATGTGGTTTGGCAGACCGGAAATGATGTGAAACTGGATGGCGGTATCTTGACGGCTGTGTTAAAGGATAAGAGCTTTCATGTGATTCGGCTTGGAAGGTAAGGGAGTGACAAGCTGTGTTGTATACCGTGTATTATGATTCGCCCGTAGGAAAACTTTTGTTGGCTGAAAGGGAAGAAAAGCTTGCAGGAATTTGGATGGAAGGACAGAAGTATTTTCTGGGTTCTTTGGAAAAGGAAGCCAGACAAGAGGCAGATACGGCAGTTCTGCAGTGTACAAGAAAGTGGCTGGACAGTTATTTTAAAGGAGAAAAACCGCCCATTGATGAGCTGGCTCTTGGGCCGACAGGCAGTGAGTTTCAGAAAGCTGTCTGGAAGGTCCTATGCCAGATTCCTTATGGGAAGGTGACAACCTATGGGAAAATTGCAGAGAAAATTGCGTCTGTCCGGGGGCTTTCAAGTATGTCGGCTCAGGCTGTAGGCGGTGCGGTAGGCCATAATCCGATTTCTATAGTGATTCCGTGCCACAGGGTGGTGGGAGCTGGTGGAAGTCTGACAGGGTATGCAGGGGGAATTGATAAGAAGGTGAAGCTTCTTACCCTGGAAGGGGTCAATATGGAACGGTATGTTAAAGGGTGTGGGACAGAGGATGGAGAGGAAAAAGGAAGGCTGAAAAGGAAAAAGGCTGAATGATGGAATGGGAAGACGGAAAGGTAAGATGCTGGTGGGCGAATCCTAAAAACGAGAAGTATCTTCGATATCATGATGAAGAGTGGGGAGTTCCTGTATATGATGACCGGAAGCTGTTTGAAATGTTGGTGTTGGAAGGATTTCAGGCAGGTTTGTCCTGGGAATGTGTCCTGAATAAGAGAGCGGATTTTAAGAAGGCATTTGATGACTTTGACCTGGAAAAGGTATGTGAGTATGACCAGGAACGTTTAGAAAAACTGCAGGAAAATCCAAAGATTATCCGTAATAAGAGGAAGATACAGGCAGCAGTAGGCAATGCAAAAATATTCCGCGATATTCAGAGGGAGTTTCAAAGCTTTTCCAATTATCTCTGGCACTGGACAGACGGAAAGGTGATCTATGAAACAGGAGTTTCGCGTTCAGAGCTTTCTGATAGAATCTCCAAGGATTTGAAGAAGCGGGGGATGAAATTCGTGGGAACTACCATTATTTATGCGTATTTGCAGGCAGTTGGGGTTATTTATTCCCATGAAAAAGGTTGTTTTTTAGAATATCTTTGGAGAACAGAGAATATGAATGTAAAGGATTTTAAATGGATAAGAGAACCGAAAGATTATACTGTAACCAATGACAGGGTAGAAATTATAACGCAGCCGGGGACGGACTTATGGCAGAGGACATACTATCATTTTCGCAATGATAATGCGCCTGTGCTGCAGATGGAGACGGAAGAGAAATTTTTCTCCTTTGTTGTAAAGACGGATTTTACTGAAAGCTATCACCGTTTTGACCAGTGTGGAGTTGTTATGTATCTTGACAGCGAAAACTGGCTGAAAGGTTCAGTCGAATATGAAAATGATAAGTTCCAGCATCTTGGAAGCGTGGTGACGAACAAGGGCTATTCTGACTGGGCAACAACTGAAATCAGTACTGATATTAAAACCATGTGGTATCGTTTCAGCAGACGTGAGGATGATTATTGTATTGAGTGTTCTACGGATGGCATCCGATTCAAGCAGATGAGAATTTGTCATATGTCGGAAGGAGCGGGTAAAATCAAGTTTGGGATTTATGCCTGCAGTCCGGAGGATTCATCATTCAAGGCCGTGTTTACTGACATGAAACTTATGGAGTGTCAGTGGAAAGCGCATAATGGACAAAGACCGGATGGCGCATAATCGTGGAGCATGGAAAGTCAGACATTCTTTTGGTTGCATACGATGTAGTCAGATGTTCTGAACTGCCGAAAACAAAGTAAATTCTGCTTTGTGCCTGCGGACAGGGACTAAAGAATGCAACGGAGCCATAAATTATTTGCCAACCTGCGTGACAGAAGCAGAGTACATCACTAATTTTGGGAATCTGGGGGATGGATTGCAGGAATAGATTTAGCTGCGCTGACCGCCGTTATGGGAAACAAAAATCCCATACGGCGGTTTTCTTATGCTTTCAGCAAAAGGCCGGCAGAATATCACAACAAGATACAGCTTAATTCCTGGCAAGAGTGAAACCGTCCACCAGCCGTTTCAGACTTGCGGCCTCGGCGGAAAGCTCCTCGCTGGCGGCGGCGCTTTCCTGGGCGGTGGCGCTGTTGGTCTGTACCACGGAAGATATCTGGTCAACACCTTCTGTGATCTGGGTGATGGCTATATTTTGATTTTCTACGGCGTCCACCACAATATTCATCTGCGTCGTTACGTTTCCGGCGATGGCACTGGTGCGTTCCAGGGACTCGGTGACTTTATTCACCGCCCGGCTCCCCTCGTTGACAGAGGCGATGGAGCTTTCAATCAGTTCCTTGGTAGCCTTGGAGGCTTCTTCGGACTTGGAGGCAAGGTTGCGGACCTCATCGGCAACCACTGCGAAGCCTTTACCGGAAGAGCCCGCCCTGGCAGCCTCTACGGCAGCATTTAAGGCCAGAATGTTGGTCTGGAAAGCAATGCTCTCGATTGTAGCAATAATCTTGGAAATCTCTTCGGAAGAGGTGGATATCTTTTCCATGGCATGGTTTAAATCCTTCACATACTCCATACTGATTCCCAGCTGAGCACCCGCCTGGTTGACAGACTGACCGGCCTCTTCGGCAGCACCGGCTGTCTTTTTCGCGCTTTCGGAAATTTCATTGATAGTAGCCGCCAGTTCTTCCACGGCGCTGGCCTGAGAGATGGAGCCCTGGCTGAGATTCTGAGCACCGGTGGATACCTGGCCGCTGGCAGAAGATACCTGGCCTGAGGATGTATCGATCTGCCGGATGGTATTGCTTAACTCAACCTTCAGATTGCGCATGGACAGAAGGATACTTTGGAACTCACCCACATAGGAATCCCGATGAGAGGACTGGATGTCAAAATTCTGGTTTGCCATCTCATTTAACAGGTAGCTGATATCATTGATGATAATATTCAAACCTTGTACCATATCGGCAGTAGAGCGTGTCAGCTCTGCTGTCTCGTCATGTCCCCTGACCTGGGGAACCGGAGATTTTAAGTCGCCCTCTACTAACAGCTTCATTCGTTTGGCACAGGCCTGCATAGGTGCGCTGATATTGCCGGACAGCTTCAGAGCCACGACGATAGACACTAAAATGGAGGCGGTAATTACAAGCAGATTAATAACTATGGCAAAATATGTATCGGCCAGATATTCTGATTTCAGAGCAGTGACCGCAACACTCCAGCCGTCTGTGCCGTTTACCGGGGCATAGGCCATAAAACGAGGGCCGTCAGAACTTTGGAAACTTCCGAAACCGCTGGAACCCTGGCGCATGTTCTTATGTAATTTGGCCAGTTCTTTTAAAGAAGAGTCGCTTTGAGCCTCCCTCTCGATGTTCTGAGTAGTGATGGTGTCCAATGTGATGTCAGCGATGGTGTCTCCTTCTTGGTTAATCATGTAGGCCTGGCTGCTTTGGGCGACCTTGATAGAAGAAACAATATTATTTAAGAAGGTTTCCGGAGGAACGAAATAGACCACGCCTGCGATGGAAGAGCCATGAACCCCGTCAGCATAGAGAGGCGCTGCTACCATAATAGACAATTCTCCGGTGATTTTACTGATTAACGGTTCGGATACATAGACATTTCCTGCCATGGCCTGTTTCACATATTCCCGATCCGAGTAGTCTTTTCCGTCAAAAATGCTGTAGCCGTCCATTCCAATGATGTTTCCGCGCTGAAAACCATGCATACTGACGCGTTCGTCGATGATTGCCTGCTTCTCTTCCACAGACACCGTATCATCGGACAGCTGTGGAATACAGCCCGTGTCCATGGCTACGTTTTTGTAGGCGGTCAGTTCCTGTTCGATGCGCTCTGCTGCCAGTACGGCAGTCTCGCTCATCATCTGATCCACCGTGGCGACGGTGCTTCTGTAATTCAGGGCGATGCTGGATGTTCCGACTGCGACCAGAGCAATCAGGACGGTTGCCATCAGGCATAGGGTGATTTTTTGTCGAATGCTTTTCATGATTTCCTCCTGCTAATTTAGATACTCTCAAGATTTTTCCTGCACCTGTTTTTCAGACAATTTTTTACTTTGAAAGTCCCGCCGCCGAATAGGCGGCATGAATTTAGGTATGCCAAATGCGCCCGCCTGACTTTTATGGGTGGTGGTGCGTCCGCAGCCGGGCGCATGGAGGTTTACTTTGAAAGTCCCGCCGCCGAATAGGCGGCATGAATTTAGGTATGCCAAATGCGCCCGCCTGACTTTTATGGGTGGTGGTGCGTCCGCAGCCGGGCGCATGGAGGTTTACTTTCAAAGTCCGCCGCATGCAGGTTTATTGAGAAAATTATACCACACAACAGGGACAGATGTCTATTGAAAAACGGTTATATCAGCATTTTCTCCAGTGACAGATTCCGCCACCAGGACTTCTGCCCCAAGCGTCTGGTATCTTTTTAAAATACCCGCCGGCGCCATATGGTCCGTAATGATGGTAAAATCTTGAGACATTCTGGCAATCTGAACCAGATTTTTTGTGCCCAGCTTGGAGTGGTCTGCCAGGACTACAGTATGTTTGGCGGAGTTCATGGCAGCAGCAAAGAAGCCTGCCTCCGAAAGAGTGTAGGAATACAGGCTTCCTTCCTCATCAATGGCAGAGGAGCCGATAAAACAGTAATCCATAGAAAAGCCGGACAGCATTTTCTCGGCAGTGAATCCCACTACATTTAAGGAGGGCAGCACCAGCTGTCCTCCGATTATGATGACGGAGTTTGACGGATTCTTCACCAGGACGGAGGAAACATAAAGATTGTCCGTAACCACAGTGGCAGTGAGCTGTTCAGAGATACATTCCGCCATACAGTACATGGTGGATCCGCCACCCATAAAGATGGAGCGTGCCTGTCCAGACTGTGAGAGGTTCTCCAGATACTGGGCGGCTTTTGCAGCAATCCTGCATTTGGATTCGTAATTGGTTTTCAGCCGGATATCGAAGGCGGATTCCAGCCGTTGGTGTTTTTTTATTCCGGCGCCGCCGTGGAAACGGACAATCTTATCTTCTTTTTCTAAAAAAATCAAATCCCGGCGGATGGTCATCTCAGAAACGCCGAAATATTCGGTCAGTTCTGCAGTGGTGGCGCCGCCGTGTTCTTCTATATAATCTAATATCTTAATCAAACGTTCTTTCATGATTCCTGCCATCTTTCTGTTTTTCATATCATAACCATTGTACCAACAGGCGGGAAACGGGTCAAGGCCTTTATCGTAAAACACGCAAAAAATGTTTGTTGACAAACACAAAAAGGAGAAATATAATAAAAAACGAACAGAATCAAACAAAATTAAAGGTGACGAACGCTTAATTATGATGGAAAAAGGAGAATGAACATGAAAGCAGGAGTTGTACATGCCAGGGAAGATATTCGCTATGAAGAGATAAAGAAACCAGAGCCGGGGAAGGGACAGGTGCTGATTAAGGTAAAGTATACGGGAATCTGTGGATCGGATGTACCCAGAGTAAACGGAGATGCATGTCACTTTTTCCCCAATGTGCTGGGGCATGAGTTTTCCGGCACGGTTGCGGAGATTGGGGAAGGGGTTACGGTATTAAAGACGGGAGACCGGGTTGCAGGGGTGCCGCTGGTTCCCTGCATGGAGTGTGAGGACTGCAGGAGAGGAGATTATTCCCTGTGCAAGCATTACAGCTTTATCGGTTCCAGGGAATTCGGCAGTTTTGCGGAATACGTGGTGGTGCCTGAGAAAAATGCGGTGCCTTTTGAGGATTCGGTATCCTTTGAGCAGGGAGCATTTTTTGAGCCTGCCACAGTGGCTCTTCACGGGCTGAAACGGGTTCCCTATGAGGGAGGAAAGACTGTGGCGGTTCTGGGAGGAGGAACCATCGGCATGTTTGTGATGCAGTGGGCGAAGATCTTCGGAGCCGCAAAGACTGTGGTATTTGACATTGCTGACGAACGGTTGGCCCTTGGAAAACGGCTGGGGGCAACAGCGGGAATTAACACGAAGGAGGCAGATTTTATGGAAAAAGCCCTGGCTTTGACAAAGGGCAGAGGCTTTGATTATGTGTTTGAGACTGCCGGAAATACGGTCACTATGAAGATGGCCTTTGAACTGGCCGCCAATAAAGCCCATGTGTGCTTTGTGGGAACGCCTACGAAAGAATTAAGCTTTACCGTTAGGGAGTGGGAAAATATGAACCGGAAGGAATTTACCCTGACCGGTTCATGGATGTCCTACAGTGCTCCATTTCCGGGAAAGGAGTGGGAACTGGCGGCTCATTATTTTAAAACGGGAGAGCTGAAATTTGATGAGTCCTTTATTTTCAGAAAGTTTCCTTTAAGCAGAATCGGGGAGGCTTTTGAGTTGTATAAAACGCCGGGCACCGTAAAAGGGAAGATTCTGATTGACAGTGAGTGTTAAAAACAGCGTTCACTGTAAGATGGTGTGAAGATAGCGGGAACGGAAAGGGACAATTATGATAACAACAGTGACATTGAATGCCTCCATCGACAAGGCTTATTACATGGAGGGAAAGATTGAAAACGGGACGGTTATGCGCGTTGCCAGGGTTCACAATACGGCAGGCGGAAAAGGGCTGAATGTGGCAAGAATCATTAAGCTGTGCGGGGAAAAAGTGCTGGCTACGGGACTGGTGGGAGGATTTAACGGACAGTACCTGGAAGCCCTTCTGAATCAGGACGGCATCAGCCATGACTTTCTCCATGTAGACGGGGAAACCAGAAGCTGCATCAATATTCTGGATTCCGGATACGGCTCTACCGAATACCTGGAACCGGGATTTTGCGTTTCCCAGGAGACAGAGGATGTCTTTTTGGAAACGCTTTCATCAGTTGTCAGTGACAGCAGGGTCGTGACGATTTCCGGAAGCGTTCCCGGAGGGATGGCGAAGGATGTGTACAGCCGTATGGTTTTGAAGCTTAAGAGTATGGGAAAGCAGGTGATTCTGGATACCAGCGGAGAACTTTTAAAACAGGGAATCGGGGCTTGTCCGGATATGATAAAACCAAATAAAGAGGAGTTGGAGATGTTATTTGGCAGGGAGATACATAGTGTCCGTGATGTGGCAGAGCTTGCATGGAAGCTTTATGAAAAAGGCATCGGACAGGTTGTGGTTTCCCTTGGAAAAGAAGGTGCTCTCCTGGCATGCGAAGAGGGCATTTTTACAGCCAGGCCGCCAAGATTAGATCCGGTGAATACGGTTGGCTGCGGAGATTCCATGGTGGGAGCTTTTGCGGTGGCTATGGAGCGGAAAATGGGATATAAAGAGGCATTGAAGTTTGCGGTGGCAGTGGCATCAGCCGGCGCCATGTCTCCTGATACCGGCGATTTTGATATGGATGTCTGCCAAACGCTTTTAAAACAGGTGACAGTGGATGAGCCAGAATGGAATAAGGCAGACAGGAATTGCAAAGGAGAACAATATGGGTAGATATCTGTTGGGGATAGATATTGGCACAAGCGCATGCAAAATTACGGTATTTGATGAAAACGGGCAGGTTATGGCTAATGAAAGCGGGGCCTATCCGGTCTATTACCCCCAAAGCGGATGGGCAGAACAGAATCCTCAGGAGTGGTGGGAGGCAGTATGCCTGACGATCCGAAAGGTCCTGGACAGAGGGAATATCTCTTCAAAGGAAATTGAAGGGGTTGGCGTGGACGGTCAGAGCTGGTCTTCTGTTTTTATTGACAGAGAGGGCAGTGTCCTTAGCAATACTCCTATCTGGATGGATACCAGAGCGGAGGACCTGTGCAACAGGCTGAAGGTGCAGATGGGGGAGGAGAGGATTTTCAAGTTATGCGGGAATCCTCTGGAACCCTGCTATACCACGCCGAAAATCCTCTGGTACAGGAAAAATCACCCGGAGCTGTTTAAACAGGTGGACAAGGTTCTGCAGTCCAACAGTTTTATCGTCATGAAACTGACAGGACAAATCAGCCAGGATTTGTCTCAGGGGTATGGACTCCATTGTTTTGATATGCATAAGGGACAGTGGGATGACGAAATGTGCCGTCTTTTGGGGATTGAAAAAGATATTCTTCCGGACATTTATCCGTGCCATCAGGTGGCAGGTAAAGTAAGCCGCCAGGCAGCAGCAGCCTGTGGTCTGACGGAAGGGACTCCGGTGGTGGCAGGCGGCCTGGATGCCGCTTGCGGGACTTTGGGAGCAGGGGTGATTCATTCCGGCGAAACCCAGGAACAGGGTGGGCAGGCAGGAGGAATGAGTATCTGTACAGACAGCTATCAGACAGATAGACGGCTGATTCTCAGCTTCCATGTAGTTCCCGGAATGTGGCTGCTTCAGGGGGGAACCACTGGCGGGGGCGGTGTCATGCGGTGGCTGGAACAGGAATTTGGAGATTATGAGAGAGTGCAGGAAGACTCTATCGGGAAAAGCTCTCTGGAACAGTTTAATGATCTGGCAGTGAAGGTGCCTGCAGGAAGCGGGGGGATGGTATTTCTGCCTTATATGGCAGGAGAGCGTTCCCCTGTCTGGGATTCCAAGGCAAAAGGCATGTATTATGGTCTGGATTTTACGAAGACAAAGGGACATTTTATCCGTTCTGCCATGGAAGGAGTAGCATTTTCCTTAAAACACAATCTGGATGTGGCTTATGAGGCAGGTGCGGCCGTGAAAGAATTGTTTGCAGTAGGCGGTTCTGCCAACTCTGTTTTGTGGACGCAGATCAAAGCTGATGTGACGGGAAAACCCATTTTTGTTCCGGCCTCTGATACGGCGACTACGCTGGGAGCGGCCATACTGGCAGGAGTGGGCACAGGTTTCTATAAAGATTTTGACGAGGCGGTGAAAAAGACGGTGAGAATTACACGGTCTCATGTACCGGACAGAGAAAACCATGGGATTTATGAGAAAAATTATGAGGTTTATCGGGGATTGTATGAGAGACTGAGGGAGCTTTGAAACTCAGGCTGTAAGTATGTCTGAAGATCCGGTCTTCTGATTTTAAAAGTTTGGGAGAAAACAGCAGAAGAAATGGAAAATTGTGCTTGACAAATATTTTCAGCAGTGATAAAGTACAGAAAAATAATTAAAGATACGGTGTTGACGAGGAAGAGTAGCAGGAATATGAAGGTTCAGAGAGTTGCCGGCTGGTGAGAGGCAATGGGAGTATCCTGTGAAGATCACCTCTGAGCTTTCCGGCCAAACGACAATGTTTAGTAAGCCTGAACGACTGATAATCGTTACCTTATCCCATATTAGAAGATATGTGAGCGAGCGGTCGGCCTTTGGCCGGCAATAAGAGTGGTACCGCAGAGGATAACAGCCTTTGTCTCTTTTCTGAGACAGAGGCTGTTTTATTGTAGGGGTCCCCTATGATAGTTCCTGCCGACGATCGTATTCCCATCAGCGTTCGTATCCGGATTATTTTGCATACATATTATTACGGCTAGGAGGAAATTGAGATGAAAGCTTTAGAAAAAATCAGTAATTTTTTTGGAAAGTACATGGCGCTTATTGTCCTGATCGTTGCCGCATTGGCTTTATTTGTGCCGGCTTCCTGTCTGTGGATTCAGACATCCTGGGTGAACTATCTGCTGATGATTGTTATGTTTGGCATGGGACTGACTTTGAAACTGGAGGACTTTAAGCTGGTCTTTACCCGCCCGAAGGATATCATTCTGGGCTGTTTTGCCCAGTTTCTGGTTATGCCTCTGCTGGCATGGGGGCTTGGAACCCTGTTTCACCTTGATCCGGCGCTGATGGCCGGAGTGGTTTTGGTAGGAACCTGCCCTGGCGGTACCTCCAGCAATGTCATCACCTATCTTTCCAAAGGCGATGTTGCGCTCTCTGTGGGTATGACCAGCGTCAATACGCTTCTTGCACCCTTTCTGACACCTGCCGTCACGTATTTTCTTTTGAGAACCACGGTTACGGTTGATCTTATAAGCATGTTTATGTCAATTATCAAGGTGGTTATTGTTCCGATTGTACTGGGATTTATCATTAACAAGCTTTTTGAAAAGTTTACCCAGAAGATTGTGACAATTTTACCTTCTGTTTCCGTAGTTGCGATTTGTCTGATTGTTGCGGCAGTTGTGTCCCATAATGCCGAAAAAATCATGAGCACCGGCGCAGTTGTATTTGGTGTGGTTATCCTGCACAATCTGCTGGGGTATGCCTGCGGTTTTGGAATCGGAAAATTGCTGCATATGAGCGTTTCAAAGACAAAGGCCATTTCTGTGGAAGTCGGCATGCAGAATTCCGGCCTTGCCACGTCTTTAGCAGCCACTGCATTTCCTGATCTGGCTATGGCAACGGTTCCGGGAGCCATTTTCTCTGTATGGCACAATATTTCCGGTGCGATTCTGGCGAATATTTACAGCCGTTGGGCAGATAAGGAAAATGGATGACTATAGGGATTATAACCGTATTGAAAACGGTAGGAAAGTCTTTGATTCCAGAGGATTCAAGGACTTTTTCTATAATAAAGAGTTTGCCTGATTGAAAAATTTTTCGGTATGCGATATGATAGGTGGTATGGAGGAAGAAAGGATGAAATCAATTGTCAGCTTCGATTTGGATATGACACTCTTAGATCACCGGATTTATAAAATTCCGGACAGTGCCATGAAAGCGGTTGAAAAGCTTCGGGATAATCATTATATCGTCCTTGCTACCGGGAGGGATATGGATAATTATTACAGCCGGCAATTTCGGGATATTGTGAAAGCAGATGCCATTATCCATAATAACGGAACCAGGATCACTGCAGGAGATAAGGTAATATATGAAACCTGCATGTCGAAAGAACTGGTAGAGAGAATTTTAAGGTTTGCAGAGGAAGAGGGACTGGCTGTAGGAGTGACCATGGGGGATGATGATTATTATACTCACCCGGAGGCAGTGATTGCCCATGACAAGAGACTGTGGGGAGAGTCCAACAGGCGGTATCAGGATCCATGGAAATTGTTGGAGAAAAATATCCGTACTCTGGCCTATGTGGGAGAGCCGGAAGGAGCCAGAAAGCTAGAGGCAGCTTTTGGGGAACTGAAATGTCCCTTATTCGGAGGCGGAAAAGGGGCGGATGTGCTGGAACGAAGGAATTCCAAAGCCAACGGTCTTCGGATTCTGTGCGAATATTGGGGAATTGACATAAAGGATACATATGCCTTCGGCGACAGCATGAATGACATTGAGATCATAAAGGCTGCCGGTGTGGGAATCGCTGTTGGAAATGCAGTTGATGCGCTGAAGGAAGCGGCGGATTATGTGACAGCGGATATTAATGATGACGGAATCTATAGAGCATGTATACATTTTGGATTAATAGAGAAGTGAGAACTGAGCACTCGCGGAAACTCAGCTGCAAAGATGGGTACAAGGGAGTTTACGAGAGCATCCGAACTTAGAAAAGAGGTAGAAGCATGACAAAAATGTATGATGTATTGGTGATTGGTGCAGGACCAGGAGGATATACGGCGGCGATGAAAGCTGCGGAACTGGGACTGAAAACAGGTGTGATTGAGAAAGAAAAATTAGGAGGAATCTGTCTTAACAGAGGGTGTATTCCGACAAAGGCGCTGCTTCATGCATCCAGTTTATTTGCAATGATGCGAAACTGTGATGAGTTTGGCGTCAGTGTGGAAGGGATGGCGTTTGATTTTGCAAAAATGCAGCAATGTAAAAAGAAGGCAGTGCAGGCATATCGAGGCAAAGTGGAAGAACAGTTTGAAAAACTGGGAATCGATCTGATTCACGGGACAGCTGTCATTCACAGGGATAAACATGTGGAAGTCAATTCCGCATCTGGAAAAGAAAGCTATTCTGCAGAGAATATTATTATTGCCACAGGTGCCTCGGCGAAGATGCCGGATATTCCCGGAATTGACCTGGAAGGAGTGTGGAACAGTGATGGGATTCTGGAGGCGGCGGTCTGGAATTTCGATCAGATTACAATTGTGGGCGGCGGGGTTATTGGCGTTGAGATGGCTACAATCTTCAGCAACCTGTATTCTGCGGTTACGATCATCGAGCAGGGAAGCCAGCTTTTAGGGCCTATGGACCATGAGGTTGCCAAGACGCTGGAGGAGGATTTAGCCCGAAAAGGGATTCGGATATACTGCAATGCTTCCCTGAAGGAGATTGTGAAAGATAACAAGAACAACCTGGTGTGTCATTTTACTCAGGGTGAAAAGCAGTTGTTTGCCCATTCCCGTCAGGTTCTTATGGCTGTGGGGCGTACTCCTTATATGGAAGGATTGTTTGGAGAAGATGTAGAGTTTGAGGTGGAACGGGGACGCCTGGTGACGGATGAAGAATTTATGACCAGCCAGCCGGGGATCTATGCCATAGGCGATGTGAGTGCGGATATCCAGCTTGCCCATGTGGCGGCGGCTCAGGGTACCTATGTGGTGGAAAAGATCGCCCGGATTCCTCACAGTATACACCTGTCCGTTGTGCCAGGTGGTATGTATGCAAGGCTTCCGGTGGTGCCCAGCTGTATTTATACGGATCCGGAGATTGCAACCGTAGGCATTACGGAGGAGGGAGCCAGGGCCTGTGGATTGAGGGTGATATGTGGGTCCTATTCCATGGAGGGAAACGGAAAATCGATTATTTCCCATGAGAGAGGCGGTTTTGTCCGTATGCTTTTTGATGCATATTCCAAGATTCTTGTGGGAGCCCAGATTGTATGTCCAAGAGCTACGGATATGATCAGCGAGATGGCAACGGCCATTGCCGCAGGTCTGACAGCAGGACAGCTTCAGATGGCTATGCGTGCTCATCCCACCTACAGTGAGGGAATCGGGATGGCTATCGAAGATGCCCTGAGAAAATTTTGAATAAAGGAGAACAGGAGATATGAATGAAAGGCTTAAAGCCCTGCGGGGCTTGATGAAACAGCGGGGAATCGATGTATATCTGATACCAACGTCAGACTTTCATGAGTCAGAGTATGTGGGAGATCATTTTAAATGCAGGGAATTTCTAACCGGATTTACCGGTTCTGCCGGGACTGCGGTGGTAACTGCCAAGGAAGCCGGGATGTGGACTGACGGAAGGTATTTTGTTCAGGCGGCGAAACAGTTGGAGGGCAGCGGGTTTACTCTTCAGAAAATGGGGCAGGATGGGGTGCCGTCTGTCAATGAATATCTGCAAAAGATTATGCCACAGGGCGGAGTGCTGGGATTTGACGGCCGGGTGGTTAACAGCCAGCTGGCTAAAGAACTGGAAGAGCTTTTGGAAGAGAAGCAGGTGTCTTTTTCCTGTGAGGAAGATCTGGTGGGGCAGATTTGGGAGAACCGGCAGGATCTGCCTGCCCGGCCGGTATGGATTCTAGATGAAAAGTATGCAGGAAAAACGGCAGAGCAGAAAATAGGGGAACTTCGAAAGGCTATGGATGAGAATCATGCAAGCGTTCATGTGCTGACGACCTTAGACGATATTGTGTGGCTTTTGAATATCCGGGGCGGCGATGTGCCCCACAATCTTGTGGTTCTTTCCTATATCGTGATGACAAAGAAAGATTGCTTCCTGTTTATCAATGAAAAGACTCTGGATGATGAGGTGAAGGCATATCTGGAGGAACTTCAGGTTACTATAAAGCCATACAATGACATTTATGAGTTTATTAAATCCTTCCGTGGAGAGAGGGTGCTTCTGGAGCGTTCAAGGGTTAATTATGCCATTATTAACAGCCTGGATTCTTCCAACAAGGTGATTGATAAGATGAATCCCACGGTTATGGCAAAGGCAGTCAAGAATCCGGTAGAGGTTGAAAATGAGCGGCAAGCCCATATAAAAGACGGTGTGGCAGTGACGAAATTTATGTACTGGCTGAAAAAAAATGTGGGAACAATCCCTATGACAGAAATCAGTGTGTCAGATTATCTGGAATCCTTAAGAAAAGAGCAGGAGGGATATCTGGAGGACAGCTTCACAACGATTTCCGCCTATGGGGAAAATGCAGCCATGTGCCATTATTCGGCCACGCCGGAAAGCAATAAGATCATAGAGCCAAGGGGATTATATCTGGTAGATTCCGGCGGACAGTACTATGAGGGAACGACAGATATTACAAGGACCATTGCAGTGGGGCCGGTGACCGATGAGGAAAGGGAACATTTTACTCTGGTAGCCATGAGTATGCTGCGGCTGGGACATGCCAAGTTCCTCTATGGCTGCAGAGGGCTTTCTCTGGATTATGCCGCAAGACAGCCTTTGTGGGAGAGAGGGTTAAACTATGACCACGGTACGGGCCACGGAGTCGGATATCTTTTAAATGTTCACGAGCGTCCCAATGGAATCCGCTTTAAGATGGTGCCGGAACGTATGGACAGCGCTGTGATTGAAGAGGGAATGATCTGTTCGGATGAGCCTGGGATCTATATAGAGGGAAGCCATGGAATCCGTACGGAGAATCTGATTGTCAGCAAAAAGGCAGAGAAAAACAGTTACGGGCAGTTTATGGAATTTGAGTTTCTGACCTTTGTTCCCATTGATTTGGATGCGCTGGATGTGTCGTTGATGGAGAAACGGGATATCGGGTATTTGAATGAATATCACAGACAAGTATATGAGAAGATTTCTCCTTATCTGACGGAAGAAGAGCGTCAGTGGCTGCGAAAGGCAACCAGAGAAGTATAAGAAATAGCAAAAGTCCGAATGTTTCCGTGGTGGCAGGCATTCGGACTTTGAAGTATCGGATGATATCAGGAGGAAAAACCGTTCATTCGTGTACCGGAATATAGGGGTGTTGAATATGGGGAAGAAATTTTTCCAGGATGTCAGCTGTCCGGATTTTCAGACTGGATGTGTTGATGCATGGATGGCAGCCGATAAATTCATGTTCTTTAATAACCTCCTGGTCTATGAGAAGCTGAACCTGGTTTTCTTTGTCATTCATAAGGCCAAGAA
Source organism: uncultured Hungatella sp. (assembly GCA_910588325.1). Lineage (GTDB taxonomy): Bacteria > Bacillota > Clostridia > Lachnospirales > Lachnospiraceae > UBA3402. The sequence continues at coordinate 42,521 of CAJUPP010000013.1, read as the reverse complement.
CACTGACAGAACCAGGAGTGATATCGAGAAATTTCTCCATGTATTCCGCTTCGGCAAAGGACAGACGGGAACTGCCAATCTGGCGGGAGAGAACAGAGGTCTTAAATTTTTTCTCTCCAGGCATCATCAACAGATAGAATCTGGTTCTCTGTGCATTGCAGAGAAATAAGTTTTTGCAGATTTGAATATTTAAGAGACGATCAATCGGATGGCAGCCCTCTATGGTGAAAACAGCTTCATGGTCAACGCGTTCATAGGGGATCTCAAGCTGATCTAAAAGCTCATAGGTACGGATTTCTTTGGGAAGCCGGTTGGAAAGGTCTGCAGGGCGTCCTGTATAGACATTGGGATTCATAGATAAACGGTTCATGGTTTCCTCCTGGTTATGTATGGGTGTACGTTGTGACTGGGATTCGTATAAATGCCATCAATGGTATTGTTTGATTATACAGGAATAAGTGAGAAATGCAATAGAAATCGGAATGGATTTGATATCCGGTCTTATATGTGCCTAATATCGTCGGTGCGAAACATAGGGGTATTTCGTGTCGGCTATACTAGAAAGGAATGGCGAAAATGATGGTGGAAGTTAGGAAAGAGAAGAATGATAAGGACAAAAAAAGGGTAAATACCAGGAAAAATATTCATAGAAAAGAGACAGAGAAAGACAGCAGTGGGAAGGACAAAAGCCTGTGTCCTGTCTCAAAAAAATGCGGCGGCTGCCAGTTTTTGGATGTTCCTTATGAGAAGCAGCTTAAGGAGAAGCAGAGACAGGTGAAAGAACTGTTGAAAGATTTTTGTAAAGTATATCCGATTGTCGGAATGGAGGAACCGTTTCACTATCGGAATAAGGTTCATGCAGTGTTCGGATATCGGAAGGGGCAGGCAATATCAGGGGTGTACAAGGAAGGAACCCATACACTTGTGCCAGTGGAACAGTGTATGATTGAAGATATAAACGCTGATGAGATTATCAGTACGATCAGAGGAATGCTGAAATCTTTTAAAATCCGTACCTATGATGAGGATACGGGATATGGCTTTCTGCGCCATGTGCTGGTGAGGAGAGGATTTGCCACAGGACAGGTGATGGTGGTGCTTGTGACCGCTTCTCCGATTTTTCCGTCCAGGAATCAATTTATCAGAGTGTTAAGGGAAAAACATCCGGAGATTACTACGATTATCCAGAATCTGAATGACCGGGAGACCAGCATGGTCCTGGGGGATAAGGAAAAGGTGCTTTACGGCAAGGGATATATTGAGGATGTACTGTGCGGATGTACGTTCCGTATTTCCAGCAAGTCCTTCTACCAGGTAAATCCTGTGCAGACAGAGAAATTGTATGCCAAGGCCATAGAAGCAGCTGGGCTGACGGGGCAGGAAACAGTGATTGACGCTTATTGCGGAATCGGAACCATTGGAATTATTGCCAGCAGGAAGGCTGGTAAGGTGATTGGAATAGAATTGAATCAGGATGCGGTCCGCGATGCTGTGTTTAATGCCAGAAAAAATAAGATTGCTAATATTCAATTCTATACCAACGACGCAGGCAAATTTATGGCGGATATGGCAGGACAGGGGGAGAGGGCCGACGTGGTATTTATGGATCCACCCAGAAGCGGAACCACGGAGGAATTCATAGAAGCCGTGACGAAGATAAAACCAAAACAGGTGGTGTATGTGTCATGCAATCCCCAGACACTTGCAAGAGATTTGAAAGTATTTGAAAGGAAGGGGTATCGGGCAGAAGGGGGATGGCCGTTTGATTTGTTTCCTCATACTGAGCATGTTGAATGTGTCATATCGATACAAAGGAAACATATCTAGAAATTATAACTATTTACAGGATAAAGGGATTAATATTCCTGATGTTCGCAGGCTTTTTATTTACGGGAAAAAGTTTAACTGCTATAATAAACATGACATACTGTTGACATGTTTGGTTTGCTATGATATGAATGGAGTGTAAGAGATTATGAAGATAGACAGACTGATTGGAATATTGTCAATCTTACTGCAGGAAGAAAAGACAACGGCTCCTGAACTGGCAGAAAGGTTTGAGGTATCAAGGAGAACGATAAACCGTGATATCGAAGATCTATGTAAGGCAGGTATTCCAATAAGTACTACTCAGGGGACTGGCGGTGGTATCAGCATCATGGACGGATATCGGATGGATAGAACGATCCTGACATCCAAGGATGTGCAAATGATCCTTGCAGGGCTGCGAAGTCTGGATAGCGTGAGTGGAAGCCGGTATTATGGTCAGCTGATGGAGAAAATTCAGGCAGGTTCCTCTGAGTTCATAAGCGGCAGGGATTCCATGTTGATTGATCTGTCTTCCTGGTATAAAGGCTCTCTTGCTCCAAAGATTGAGGTGATCCAGAGTGCGATAGAGAACAGGCATATTTTGGAGTTCAAGTATTATGCACCATCCAGAGAAAGCAACAGGACGATTGAACCATATTATCTGGTTTTTGAGTGGTCAAGCTGGTATGTATGGGGCTGGTGCACAAGCCGTAAGGATTACAGGCTGTTTAAGCTGAATCGCATGGACAGAGTTGCAGAGACGAAGAAAGATTTTATCTGTCGGAATGCACCTATGCCGGATTTGTTGAATGAAAAAATATTTCCGGGCGGGATTAAGGTAAAGGCTCTATTTACGCCAGATATGAAATGGCGGCTTGTTGAAGAATTTGGACTGTATTGTTTTACAGAAGCGGATGATGGAAGGCTGCTCTTTTCAGCGGACTATACAGACATGGATAGCCTTGTGACATGGCTTATGACCTTTGGGGCAAAGGCTGAGGTGCTGGAGCCGATAGAAGCGCGAGACATTATCCGCAGGAATGCGGAAGAAACATTACAGATTTACATGGAGGATTAGCATTATGAGATTAGATGGATTTGGATTATTCGTTGAGGATATGGCAAAGATGATCCGTTTTTACAGGGATGTGCTTGGATTCGAGATCAAGGAAGAAGAGAATACGTCAAACGTTTACCTTGTGAAAGACGGAACACTTTTCCTGTTGTATGGCAGGGAAGAGTTTGAGAAGATGACAAGCCGGAGATATGAGTACATTAAGGGACTGAACGGTCATTTTGAAATGGCGCTGTATGTCGATACATTTGAAGAGGTGGATGAGGCCTACAAGAAGGCAGTAGAAAATGGAGCGACATCCGTTCTTCCACCGGAACTTGAACCCTGGGGACAGAGAACCTGCTATATCGCAGATCCGGAAGGAAATCTGATTGAGATTGGCTCTTGGAATAAGCCTTATGAAGAGAAGGATCTGACGGAGGGATAAAGATTATGGCATTTGATTTCAAGAAGGAATATAAGGAGTTCTATATGCCGAAGAGAACGCCTTCTATCGTAACCGTTCCGAAGATGAATTATATTGCAATACGGGGCAGCGGCAACCCCAATGATGAAGATGGCGAATACAAACAGGCCATAGGACTTCTATATGGAATTGCCTTTACGATCAAGATGAGTAAGAAGGGCAATCATCAGATCGACGGCTACTTCGATTATGTGGTGCCGCCTTTGGAAGGACTCTGGTGGCAGGAAGGACTGGTCGGTATTGATTACGCCCACAAGGATTCTTTTCAGTGGATTTCCGTAATTCGCTTGCCAAATTTTGTTACGAAAGAAGAATTCGACTGGGCTGTCAGAGAAGCTACTACAAAGAAGAAACAGGATTTTTCAAAGGTCGAGTTCTTTACATATGATGAAGGGGAGTGCGTTCAGTGTATGCATATCGGGGCTTTTGATGATGAGCCTGTGACGGTACAGCTGATGCATGAATTCATGAAGCAGGAAGGCTATGAATTGGACATTACGGATAAACGCCTGCATCATGAAATATACCTAAGTGATGCCAGAAAAGTAGCGTCGGAGAAGTTAAAGACCGTGATCCGGCATCCGATAAAAATGAAGGGAAGCTTATGATATGCATTTCGTTAATGCCGAAGGAATACTGACTGGCAGCGGTGGTCATTATGGAATGAACATCTATCGAGGATGCAGTTTCCACAGATGAGTATATTTGACCTGTAAAGAGGAGGACTAAGCATATGGAGTATATCAGAATTACAAAGGACAATCTGGAAAAGGAGCACATTTGCTGTGCCATTTCCAATAATAATGATGTGCAGGTTTCTTCCAAAAAGACGTGGCTGGCAGACAGATTTGATGAGGGGCTTGTCTTTTTGAAGAGCGTAGAACGGGGCAAGTGCTTTATTGAATATATTCCGGCAGAGAATGCATGGGTTCCGATTATTGCCGATGGATATGTGTATATTGACTGCCTGTGGGTATCGGGTTCCTTTAAGGGACATGGATACTCTACAGATTTACTGAATATATGTGTTGAAGATAGTAAAGAAAAGGGGAAGAAGGGGCTTTGTATTCTGGCAGCAGCGAAGAAAAAACCGTTCCTGGCTGATCCAAAGTTTCTGAAATATAAGGGATTTACTGTGTGCGATGAGGCGGATAATGGCATCCAGTTGTGGTATCTGCCTTTTAAGGCGGATGCAGATAAGCCTCAGTTCAGGGAATGTGCAAAGCATCCTCATATAGAAGAAACAGGATATGTTTTGTACTACACCAGTCAGTGTCCATTCAATGCGAAATATGTTCCAGTTTTGGAGCAAACCGCTAAAGAGAATGATATACCATTTTATGCAATCCATATCGAAAGCAGAGAAGAAGCGCAGAATGCCCCGACTCCCATCACAAATTATGCGCTGTTCCATGACGGAGAATACATTACGAATGAACAGATGAACGATAAAAAGTTCCTGAAGCTTGTAAACGTATAGGAGGAACCATATGGCATCGACGAAAAAGTACCTGGACTTTATCCTGGGACAGTTATCAGATCTGGATGAAGTAAGCTTCAGAACTATGATGGGAGAATACGGTGAAAAAGAAAAGAGTTATATCTACACGAGTGTTTCCACGGCTGCTCAGACGGAAGGTTACAGCTTGGAGGCACAGCAGGAGCGGCTGGGAGAGCGCGCTGATTATAAGAACCTTAAATCGCCGGTGAATATTGTGACGCAGGGTCGAGCGTGAAAACATCAATGTCCAGTTTATGACAGGCAAGATGCGATTGTGACATTAGCATGTTTAAATACAGATATATCTTATAGTGTAATAGCTAAGAGGAAGGTGGGAGGTTTATTCTGCATTTTATTCATCCCCCGGAGGGTTCAAAGGAAATCCTCTTTCATAAATAAGAGACCGTTTGATTTTAAGAGGTAGCAGATAATTCTGCTATCTCTTTTTTCTTTCATAAAAATTATAATTTTCTGTTTTTGCTTATCATATAGAAACAATGAGGACAGGTGCAGACAGGTTCTAAGCGGCGGGAAACGAAGGCAAGAAATGAAGAAACAGGAGGGGATAAATGCGGCCGGAAACATGCCGTAAAAGTGGAGGAGACTGGTAAAAGGGATGGAACCGGAACGTTATCAACAACCGGCAGATAGGGTGCTGAAATCTGTTTCATGGCTGTGTACAACTCCGGTTCAAAAAGCACAATTCTCTACATTTTTCACAAAAAACACACTTATAAGGCTGTTTTGGTAATGCAGGATAATGGTTCCCTGGGTGAAACCGCCCCTGAATCGTAACAATTATATTATTATATGCAAAAATATTTGTGAAATTTTGTTGACAATAGAAAATTTATCATATATACTATCATTAAAACAAAAAACGAAAATGACTTTCGTATTACGAAAATCAAAAAGATGAAATTCAATCATCTGAATCGAAAGGAGAGCAGATATGAAGAAAAAACTTAGTATGTTGATAATCGCAGCATTGATGGCAACGACTATCAGTGGCTGCGGCGGAAGCGGACAGTCCGAATCGAAATCGGCAGAGACACAGGCTGCGGAGAAGGCAGAAACACAGGCTGCTTCCGGGGAGGTAGAAAGTAAAGAGAGCTCAGACGCTGCAGACGATGGAATTGATTACTCTGGTACGATTACCATGTTCTGCGGTACGGAAGATTCAAAAGCATTTGATGCAGTTATGGCGGAATACCAAAAACTTCATCCGGATGTAAATATTGAATATATCATATGGGAAAATGTCACGGATTTTGAGACCATGATGACCAACTATATCGCCACCGATACCCTTCCGGATATGTACCGCGGACAGGTAGGAGTCGTTCAGCAGCAATATGCAATGGAAGGATACCTGCTGCCGTTGGATGATCTGGATGTTGAAGGTAATCTGGTTAACGGCGATACAAGCTTGATCAAGTATAAAGATTCTTTATATTCGTTTCCTATGACCATCGCATATTCCGTAACGTTATGTAATAATGACAAATTGAAAGAACTTGGAATCGACCTTACCTATGACAACTATCCGAAATGTATGGATGAATTTGTTGACCTGCTTCAGAAGTGCAGGGAAGCTGGATGTGAGTATCCATTCAGTGTAGCTGGTTCCGATACTTCTTCCTGTACAGCATGGCCTTTCCAGTATATTTATCAGGTACTTTACGGTGGAAATCCCAATTTCTATGCGGACGTGTTATCCGGCAAGGCAGACTGGGCAGATCCGGAATTTTTGAAAATGTTTGACGAGTATGACAGGCTGAGAGAATATATGGCTCCTGATACGGCGGCTAAGACCACGGATGGACAGAAGGCAGACTTTATCAGTGGCGATACAATCTTTTTCAGCCAGACGGCAAGCGCATTAACTGGTTTGAGGAATCTTGATCCGGATATGGACATTCTGATGATCCCATCTTCCTTTACAGAAAAGCCTGAAGATCAGACCCTTATCGGTGGATTTGACGATGGAATTTCCATTACCACAGGGGCCAAAAATCCGGAACTGTGTAAAGATTTTCTGAAATTTATTGCATCAAAAGAGGGTTGTGAGATTTACTGCAGCAATTCTTCCTGCGTTCCTACGGTGAAAGGTGCCGAAATAGACAGCGATCCTGCATTCAGAATTATTCTCGAAATTGCAAGCAAGGGTGATCTTCCCAACAGTGCAATCCTTTCCAGACAATGGATTTCAGGTTTTAAAGAGCTTCTTAAGACCGGCTGCCAGAACTGGCTTGTGGGCGAAGAGCCTCAGTCAGTGGTAGACAAGATTAGTAAAGAACACACCAGACTGATGGAAGCCAGCCCGGATTGGGTGCAGAATTTTCTTGCCGATTACGAGTATAAATAAAACGAAATTAATTTTATAATGGGTGCTGTCCTTTTTCAGCACCCATATTTTTAAAGGATAGAGGTGGCCGATGAAAAATAAACCAGATGTGATGCAGGTTCAGGCAAAACAGAACAAAAGAAAAACGGCGGTTGCCGAGTTTATGCTGGTTCTGCCTGCACTTGCCCTGTATGGGGTATTTGTCGTATATCCCCTTTTTGGCGGAATTTTTTATAGTTTGACGGACTGGGATGGTGTCCGTAAAACATTTAATTTTATAGGAGCGAAAAACTATATAGATATTATGCATGACAGTTATGTTCTCGAACCGTTAAAGAATACTTTTATTTATGCATTCTTCAATACGATTATTCTGAATTGTCTGGGGCTTTTGATGGCTATCGGAGCAGAGAGCGTAAGGAGAGGAAGAAATGTATTTCGGGCATTGCTTTATATCCCCTCGGTTTTGAGTGCGATTCTTGTGGGTTTTGTTTTTAACTTTATTTTTGATAAATCTCTGGGAGCTTTGGGAAAGCAGCTTGGCATCGAGGTGATGGCCAATAATCTGTTGGGAAGCAAATCGTTTGCTCTTGCAATGGGAATCCTGGTAACCAGCTGGAAATCGGCAGGATGGTATATGGTGGTATACATCGCAGGTCTCCACAACATCGATCAGTCTCTCTATGATGCGGCTTCGGTCGATGGCGTTACTGGATGGAAACGGTTCTGCTATGTTACATTTCCGCTGTTAGCCCCTTCCTTTACCATCAATATGGTGCTTGCGGTGGAGCGTTCTTTTAAGCAGTATGATTTGCTGTATGCTTTGACTGGAGGCGGTCCCGGACGTGCCAGCGAGCTTATTTCCATGACTATTTACAATGAATGTTTTACAAATAAGCGGGCGGGTTATGGTACGGCTCTGGGGATTATCCTGTTCCTCATTATTGTTGTGATTACACTATTTCAGATGAAAGTATTGGGAAAGAGGGAAGAAAATGCGCGCTAATAAGAATAATGACATTGTCATGAATAAGAGGTCTCCAAGACGGGTGTTTTCCGATGTAACGGTGACGTTAATCATGATCATCCTTGTGCTGATCATCCTTTACCCGTTTATTGTAATGCTTCTGGTATCTTTAAAAGATGCAAAGGAAGCGCTGGTGAGCCCCAACACGATTCCGGAGAAGCTTCACTGGAAGAATTACTCAATGGCATGGAAAAATATGAACTATCTTAAGGTGTTTGGCAATACTGTTTATATTACAGGCGGCAGTCTGGCAGGAATTATTCTGTTTTCCGGAATCTGCTCATATGTGATCTCCTGGTCAAAATATAAGAAGTTTTATAACTGTATTTATCTGATATTTATCTGCGGAATCATGATACCGTTTTATACCGCATTAGTTCCTCTGTCAAAGCTGATGACGGATCTCCATTTGAATAATTCCCTTACTGGTATGATCTGGTACTATATCGGCCGCAATATGCCTATGGCAGTATTTTTATACACAGGTTTTATCCGAAGCGTGTCTGTGGAAATTCTGGAGGCAGGTAAGGTAGACGGTGCTAATATCTGGGATCTGTACTGGAAGATTATGTTCCCGATTATGAAGCCGATCACATCCACGATTCTGGTTCTGGACGCCCTTGGAATCTGGAACGATTATCTGTTCCCCAAGATTATGCTTATCGGAAAAGATCTTCGTACCATCACCCTTGCCCAAGCATATTTCAAAGGAGAGAATTCAGGTATGATGAATCTGACTTTTGCAGCCTATATTCTGACGATTATTCCGGTGGTTCTCTTCTATTTTGCATTCCAGAGAAATATTGTAGAAGGTGTAGCTGCCGGAGCCGTTAAAGGGTGATGACCGGAAAGGAGAGGTATATATGGGATTTACAAAGTGGTGGAAACAGCCTATGCGAGTGATGCAGTATAACCTGCAGGTGAAGGATACGCCCATGATGAATCCGAAGCAGATTGCAGAGGAGACTGTAGAACTGGGAGCTAATGTGGCGGTAATGAATGTGGGAGGCATCTATGCCTGGTATCCCAGCAAAGTTCCCTATCATCATATAAATGAGTTTTTGCCGGAGAAAACGGACTTGCTTCGCAGCCTGATCGATGAATTTCATGCCCGGGATATCCGGTTTGTAGCCAGATTTGACTTCAGCATAACCGATGATGTGACATATCTGGAAAAACCTCAGTGGTTTGCCAGGCACAAAGACCGGACCCCCTATTACAGAGGAGAAAAGCGTATGGGCAACTGGTCCCTATTTCTGAATACATGCGCTTTAGGAGGATACCGTAACAATGAGGTTGCGGCTCCGGTAATGCGGGAAGTTCTTTCAGAGTATGATGTTGACGGTGTATTTCTGAACGCACCGCATCCTTCGGCCTGTTTCTGTTCCAGATGTCAGGAAAGATACCGGAATATGTATCATACAGATATGCCTGACACGCCGGATGAGTTTGAGAAAACATGGTTTACGGAGTGCATGAAGGAGAATATAGGCGTTATCTATCGGGCGATTAAAGAAACCAGAAAAGAGGTTCCTCTGATTCTGTATTATGCGCCTTACAGCAATAAATCGAAATCATTCGGCCGGTTTGACAGGGACAGTATCTATGATCGATATCTCACAGCAGATTTAATCTGCACCGAATCTCAGAATGTTTTGTCCCATGGAGTAAACAATTTTCCTCCTGTGATTCATCCGATTATTTCTATGAAATCAGGTCAGCTGCCCGATCGTGGGAAACTGCCCTTTGGCATTATTCATTCCTGTCCGGGTATGGACTGGCGGCATGTAGGGATGCCGGTAGCCGAATATCTGCCGTGGATGGCACAGGTACCGGCTTCCGGAGGCGTCATCTGGCATTCGGTAACAGGATACCCCTCTACGATTACGGATAAAAGAGTTCTGTGGGCGGCCAAAAAGATAGATTTCATGATAAGGAAGACAGAAGACTCCATGGCAGGCGCAACCTACCGAAGCAATGTCTGTCTCCTGTGGACAGATTCGGATTCTGCCAAGGGAATTGCCGATTCTTTTATAAAGAACCATGTTCAGTTTGACCTGATGCATGATTACGACTTCAGACCCAAAGATCTTAAAAAATACGACGTGGTATTTGCGCCGGACGGATATTCCATGACGGATGAGGCGGCAGCTGAATTGAAGAAATATGCGGAGGCAGGAGGTTTTGTGATTCGGGAAAGTACGGACGAGACGGAACTGTACGCGCATCGGGAACTGTACGGAATTAAGGAAGATGTTTATAAAAGCGAGTACCTGGCAGCCAGCTATCTCAGGATAGAACAGGAAGGAGAGCAGCTGAAAAAGGGCATGGATACGGACAAGATTGCACTTCGCGGAGAGGTGTGTTATATGGATCCGGAGAATGGGACAGAAGTCCTTGCCACGCTGGTTCCCCCTTTCGCTCCCTATGAAGTGGTGGGTGCTCCGCCTGAGAGGGCGTCTTTACCTGTAAGCCATACGGATATCCCCCTTTTAACCGAGAAAAAAACCGGAGCCGGAGCCGTGGCGACCATCCCCTTCTCTGTGGGAAAACTGATTACAGAATACCATTTGTCCGATCACTATGATTTTATTCGCAATATCATAGACGGGGCTCTCGGTGAAAAGGCGGATTTTGTAGTTCATGCCCCTCATGATGTACAGATGACCGCTTATAATAATGGAAACAAGGTTCTGGTACATTTTGTAAATGAGGTTGGACAGCGGCCGCTTTTGGATAATATTCCTGTAAGGTCTCTCTCGTTTTCTATGAAAGTAGCCGGGGGAAATACAGTGAAGAACGTTGTTTCCGTGATTGAGGAAACAGAGGTAACCTGGGAGATGGCTGACGGCCGTGTAAATGTCAGGATTCCCCAATTGACAGTCTGGGATATGATTCAGATTGAGATGGAATGAAAGGAGACCGCTATGGAACTTATCAATCATGTAGAACTTACAAAGCCGATCCGCTTTGCACTGAATAAGCTTGAGGCATATGAAATCGTGCTGGAACTGGTTGACAATAAAGCCCTTGAAGCCCAGGCATATAAAAGAACTTCAGGCAGGACAGTCCGGATTGAGGCGGCAGACGAGGCAGGATTTATGTATGGAATTCTGGACATAGCAGACGTTTTGAGAAAGGGTCAGGAGTTAAAGGACGTCAAAGTGACTCCCCACCTGCCCAACCGGGGAATCAAGTTCAATATCCCTCTGGACGCAAGGACGCCCAGCTACTCGGATGCATCAACCAGCGCCGCAAAAAATATTCCTCATATGTGGGAAATGAATTTCTGGCATGAGTTTCTGGATCGGATGGCGGAGAACAAGTACAATGTGCTTTCGCTGTGGAGCCTGTCTCCTTTTCCGTCACTGGTTCGGATTCCGGAGTTTCCCAAAGCGTGTATTGATGATGTGAAGATCACAACCAGAAGCTTTAAAGCAGACTTGTCCGGAAAAAATATCTATGATGAGGATCATCATAAGAATCTGATTACGGTGAAGAAGATCACCATGGATGAGAAGATCCGGTTCTGGCAGGAGGTGATGGAATATGCAGCAGGCAGATGTATCCGCGTGTTTATTTTTACATGGAACCTGTTTGTTTACGGGACAGAGGATTCAGGTTACGGACTTACGGACGACCAGAACAATCCGGTGACAAGAGAATATGTCTACTACGGGACAAAGGCGCTTTTGAATACCTATCCGTTGCTGGCAGGAATCGGTGTTACGGCAGGGGAAAATATGACCTTTAACGGCTCCAGTGCAGATGAGAAGACCACATTTTCATCAACGGATGTGGGCTTTATCCGGGAGACTTATGGACGGGGAATCGAGGATTATCTGAAGGAGCATCCAAAGCGGGATGTTACTTTGATTCATCGGATGCAGATGGCCAGGTATGACAAGATTATGGAAGCTTATGAAGACTTCCCGGGCAGGTTTGAAATCAGCTTTAAGTATTCCCAGGCCCATATGTATTCCAGCACCAGGCCAAACTTTATCCAGGAGTTTCTGCAGGAGAAGGCGCCGGATGTGAAGGTGTGGCTGACCGTGCGCAATGATGATTACTATATGTACCGATGGGGCAACCCGGAATTTGCCAGAGAGTATCTGGCTAACATGCCTCTTGATTGTCTGAACGGCTTCTATATGGGGCCGGACGGCTTTACCTGGGGCCGAGATTACATCGAGAGGAAGGACAACGAGCATCCGCTGTATGTGGACCGGATGTGGTATATGTTTAAGATTTGGGGGCAGCTGTCATACAACCTGTCCCTGCCAGAGGAGTATTTCAAGAAGGAAATCCAGACCCGGTTCGCTCTTTCGAATCAGGATGCGGAAGAGATGTTTACCGCATGGAAGGAAGTGTCACAGATCATACCGGAGCTTAACTGTACGCACTGGCATCATTTTGATTTCCAGTGGTATCCGGAAGGGTGCTGTATGTATCTGCACAAGCCGGTGGACAAGATTGTGTTTGCCAATATTAACGAATTTGTGGAGTGTGAGGCGATGACCTACAGCCAATATGCCTCGGTGCAGGAGTATGCGGACTGTGTGGGAAAGGGGGAGGAACTTGAGAAAATATCTCCGGTTCATCAGGCAGAGTCTATTCTTAAACATGCGGCAGCGGCGGAGGCGTGTCTGGAAGAGCTGGAACAGGTGTCCGGCGACAGGGAGTATGAGAAAACTCTGGAAGATATCAGGGCTATGGCGCTGCTTGGGCATTATTATGGGCTGAAAGAGCAGGCGGCAGTCAGTTTGGCGGTATACAGGAAGAACGGTGACAGGGGGCTTCAGGAGGAAGCCGTGAGAAAACTGAAAGAGGCGGCCGGGTATTGGAAGAAGTATTCGTCCATGGCTGTGGAAGCGTATATTCCTCAGGTACTGACAAGGCTGTGCGGCAAGGTGAATGTTCAGGAGTTTGATGAATTGGCCGAATTGGATGTGCTTCTTGCCGGAGAGGATGATATTGGTTCAAAGAGTATCTGAACAGTTAACAAAGAGAAAAGAAAGGAAGGATAGTATGAGTGTAATCGAGAGAGCTTATGAACTTCTGAGGGAATGGAAGGGAGAGGACTATGTAGTTGGTATGGGGGTTATGGACCGGCTGGGAGGACTGGTTGCAAAGTATGGGAAGAATGTGCTTCTGGTTTCCATGGATACTTATCTGAAGCCTTTGACGGACGCTGCCATGGAGAGTATCCGGCTGGCAGGCGGCAGGGTGATTCTTGACAAGGTTGTTCCGGGGGCCAGGCCCAATGCGCCAAGAGAGGATGTGTATCGTCTGGAGACTTATATTCTTCACTATCAGCCGGATGTGGTGGTTGCTTTGGGCGGAGGGTCAACCATTGATGCCTGCAAGGCAGCCATTGCTCTTGCGGCTCTGGGAAGCTTTTCCGGGCCGGAGATTGATCCCTATTTTGGGACAGGACTTGTAAGCAAGGCGCTTGAGGAATCCGGGAGGAAGCAGGTTCCTCTGGTGGCGGTGCAGACTTCCGCATCCAGCGGGGCTCATCTGACCAAATATTCGAATATTACGGATCCGGCGGCAGGGCAGAAGAAGCTGATTGTAGATATGGCTCTTGTTCCCACAGCCTGCCTGTTTGACTATGAGACGACTCTGACTATGCCGGTGAGCGTGTCCATCGACGGGGCATTGGATGCCATTTCCCATACCTTTGAGGTGTTCTGCGGGGCTAAGGAGGATAACTATGAATTGGCAAAGGATCTTGCGGAGACGGCCATTGAACTGACGGTTTCCTATGCCGGAAGGGTGATTGAGAATCCTTCTGACAGGGAAGCCAGGGAGGCGCTGGGACTGGCCACAGATCTGGGCGGTTATGCCATCATGATCGGCGGAACCAGCGGAGCTCATCTCACCAGCTTTTCTCTGGTGGATCTGACGGCTCACGGGACGGCCTGCGGGATTATGAATCCTTACTATGGAGTGTTCTATTCTCCGGCGATTCAGCGGCAGCTGAAGGTTGTGGGAGATCTTCTGATAAGGCGTGGATTTATCCAAAAGGATGCTGCGGCTCTTGAGGGAAGGGAGCGTGCAGAGGCAGTGGCAGAAGGTCTGATCGCCTTCGGAAAGTCTATCGGTGCGCCTACAAAACTCAGTGATCTGGAAGGGTTTACTGATGAGCATGTGGAGAGGATTCTCTCTGCGGCCAAGGATCCTCAGCTGTCCATGAAGCTTCAGAATATGCCGGTACCTATGACGGCGGAGGATGTGGACCCTTACATGGGGCCTATTATCAGGGCTGCGGTGACGGGAGATCTGAGAGGGATTGTGAATAAGGAGTAGAGGAAGTCTTCGGTTGTGTATTGGGATGAAAATATGGTAATATTGAGTTGATTTTATAGAGTTTGAAAATAGCAGGAATGGGAATAGCATAATAGGAAAAGTGGAGGAATGGTGGATGCCTAAGGCAGTGTTTCCTTATGGAAGGGAGAAGTTGGTTTATGAGATTGAGGAGGGGCGTTATGCGGGGGTGTTGGTGTCTGAGATGGAGGGGTATGATCCAGGGAAGACGCAGGAGCAGCTGGTGAGGGAGGCTCTTGAGAATCCTGTGGGAACTCCCAGACTTTGTGAACTGGCAAAGGGAAAGGCGAAGATTGTGATCATTGCATCAGACCATACCAGGCCGGTGCCCTCCAGGGTGATCATTCCTTTGATGCTTGAGGAGATCAGGAAGGGAAATCCGGATGCGGATATTACGTTTCTGATTGCTACGGGCTGTCACCGGGAAACCAGGGTGGAAGAACTGGTGGAGAAATTCGGGGAGGAGATCGTAGAGCATGAGAAGATCGTGATACATGACTGCGATGATGAGGACAATCTGGTGAGTGTGGGAAGGCTTCCCTCCGGCGGGGAACTGGTGATTAACAGGCTGGCCGTGGAAGCAGATCTGCTTGTGGCGGAAGGGTTTATTGAGCCTCATTTCTTTGCAGGTTTTTCGGGTGGGAGGAAGAGCGTGCTTCCGGGCATTGCCTCCAGGAAGACGGTGATGTACAACCACAATGCGGGCTTTATCAATCATCCCAGAGCCAGGACAGGAATCATTGAGGGAAATCCCATTCATGAGGATATGATATTTGCAGCCAGAAAGGCGAAGCTGGCGTTTATCTGCAATGTGGTGATCAACTCGGAGAAGAAGGTGATCTACGGGGTGGCCGGGGATGTGGATGAGGCCCATGGAAAGGGGAGAGCGTTTTTAAGGAGCATGTGCGGTGTAAAGGCAGTGCCCTCGGATATTGTGATTACGACCAACGGGGGATACCCTTTGGATCAGAATATTTATCAGGCAGTAAAAGGGATGACGGCGGCGGAGGCCACAGTGAAGCAGGGAGGTGTAACCATCATGCTGGCCAGGTCCAATGACGGGCATGGAGGAAAGGTGTTTCATGAGACATTCCGGGATCAGAAGGATCTTGGCAAGATGATGGAGGATTTTCTGGCAACGCCTTCAGAGGAAACCATTGTCGATCAGTGGCAGTCACAGATTTTTGCACGTGTACTGATGCATTCTCATGTGATCTATGTCTCGGAAGCAGAGGATGAACTGGTGGAGGAGCTTCATATGATTCCGGCCCATTCCATTGAGGAGGCAGTAAGGGCAGCTGATCAGATTCTGGAGGAGAAAGGGATCTGCCACGGAACGATTCTCGGGATTCCAGACGGGGTATCTGTGATTGTAGAGTAAGAAATCTGCTTGCAAAAAATAATGTTTTCTCTTATCATAATGTATAGAAGTGCCAAAAGAATAGGCAGTACCAGACAATGGGGAGTATACGACTATGGCTGAAAACTCAAAGACTCCTGGTATTCAATCCGGGGAGAAAACATTAACTGTGCTGGAATATCTGGTGTTAAAGCATGAACCTTCACGTCTTCTGGATATAGCCAAAGATCTGAAGATGACCAATACCACTGCCACCAGATACCTGAATACCCTGATGAATAAAGGTTATGTGCAGCAGAATTCGGCTACCTTAAAATATTCTGCAACATTTAAGATTGTTGCACTTGCCAATCATGTAAGCAACCACAGGGATTTAAAGCAGATCGCAAGGCCTTATCTGGAACGGCTGACAAAGGAGTTTGGAGAGTCCACCAACATTGCGGTGGAAGAGAACATGAGCTCCGTGTATATTGATGTGATCCGGGATACCAATTCATCTCTGATGGCAATCCAGTATGTGGGAAATGCTGCGCCTATGCACTGCACGGGAAACGGAAAGCTGCTTTTGCTGAATTACAGTGATGAGGAGCTGGAGCAGTTTATCCTGAAGAAAGGGCTTCCGCAATTTACGGAGAATACATATGTGACCAAGGAAAGCCTGAAGCAGGAGCTGGAACGGATACGAAAGAGAGGCTATGCTTACGATGAGGAGGAACGTGAGCTTGGAATCCGCTGCCTTGCTTTTCCGGTTTTTGATGCTCAGGGGCGGATTATCGCAGGAATGAGTGTGACCGGACCGAAGGGCCGGATGACAGATGAGATGCTCAATAAGCGGCTGGAGGTATTCCGTGAGATCACCCTTGAGGTGTCCAGGAAGCTGGGGTATCGGGCATTTGATTAGAGGAAAGGGCCGGAACGCTTTCAAGGTGTGTATGAGGCCGCAGTTTTGTTTTTGGTCTGACATCATCACCTTCGACAGAGAAAGCAGGGGAATCTTACCTGAACGTATCAGAAGCTGAGGATTTGTGTTTAAAGGGAAGGAATTAGAGGAGGAAAAGATATGTGTAAAAGAATCAAAAATTGTATAATAACGCAGATTCTCAAACTGCAGGCGAGCCGAGGTGAAATACGATGATTGAAGTGCTGTTTGGCGAAAGCGAAGCAGGGGCCATGAAGGTGGCAAAACATAAAAATGTCCGAGGAAGGGCCTGGGACGGCCCTACGGTGACTGTGGTCATAGGAGAGGGCAGAACAGAGGAAGACGGACAATATCTGCCCGGCAGGGAGGCAGCGGAAAATGGACGAAGCCTGTCTGATGGAAATGCAGCGGATGATGGACGGGGCCTGACTGGGAAAAAGGCGCAGCCTCGTTTCTGGAGGAACACAGAGACCGCCGGGACTACAGAGTGGATCCAGGGAACCCCGGATCAGGTGATCTGCCTGGGATTTATGCTGGATATCGGAGACATTAAGGAGGCGCCGGACAGTCCCTACAGAAAGGATCTGATCTTTTCCATGCTTTATCAGGAGCAGTGGGAGGAACTTCGGAACCATAAGGATGAGATGCAAAAGACAGGCAGCTTTTATGAAAAGGAGCTGACGCGGCTTGAGAAGTTTCTGGAGGCCGGTGAGGACATCCGGCTCTGGTACAGCGATGCGCCTTATTCCAGGTGCGGCCTCTGTTTTGTATGCAATTGGATGAAGAATTTTGAGAATCGGGTATCTGTTGTGAAGCTGCCGGAATATCAGGTGAAAGAAAACAGCGTCACATTCCATCGTAATTGGGGAAATGCAGCGGCGGAGGAGCTGTCCGGTTTCCTGAAGCTTGAGAAAGTATTGTCTAAACAGGAGCGGAAGATGTATGAGCTCTGCTGGGCGGAGCTGGTGGATGAGAATGCTCCCTTAAGAGCAATGATCAACGGCAGGCTTACCGGAGTGGAAGAAGATTTTTACGACTTTCTCATCTGGCGGCGGCTAACCAGGCAGCCGGTGAAGGAGGCCAGGCTCATAGGAGACATTCTGGGACGCGATCCCATTTCCATAGGGGACTGGTGGTATGCCTCACGGATTGACGCGTTTATCGCCCAGGGGAAGATCCGGGTGTGTGAAGATTCAAAAAGTAAGTATGCAAGAATGATATGCAGAGCAGATGGCATAAAAAGGTGATTGCCACCAACGGGGAAGATCTGAATTCCTAATCAGACACAAAGAGATTTTGGGAGTGTATAAGGGGAAAGGGGTATACGGAAGGAATTCCAGAAAAGACCGCGGCAACGTAATGGAAGACGGTAACAAACCATTCAGGCGGAATGCAGAGACTTGTGCTGCAGACCGCCTTTTTGGGTTAATGTACTTTTGTGAACCAGTGTTATTTAGATAACACTTGCCATTTTGAGACAACGCAGCCGGGCGAGTGCCCTATGTACCGCTATGTTCTTTACATCACCCTCGGGGCATGTGTTCACACGAAACTCGAAAAGGACATGGTCAAGGGTTTACCGAAGCGCCAGCCTGCCCAGGAGAAAGCAATATAAGTTACTCACTGGGCGCCCCCTGGCTTCATGATGTTGTCTGCAAGCAGTAACCATGTGATAAACCATAAATGACAGCCCTTTACAATTCCTGAGAAATCAGTTACATTTTTATAAGGAGAAATGAAGAAATGTAGAAATCTTGAAATAACATGAGAAGGAGTTTCCTATGAAGCATATTCTATTAATCGCCACCGGCGGTACCATCGCTTCCAAAAGAAGTGACTCAGGATTGAAGCCTTTGATGTCCTCAGAAGAGTTATTGTCCTATGTTCCGGATATCAAAACCTTCTGTCAGGTAGATACCCTTCAGCTGTTTAATCTTGACAGCACCAACATCCAGCCGGGACACTGGCTTGCCATTGCTTCTGCCGTGGAGAAGCATTATGAAGATTATGACGGGTTTGTGATCTGCCATGGCACCGATACCATGGCATATTCTGCCGCCGCTCTGTCCTATCTGATTCAGAACTCACCGAAGCCGGTGGTCATAACCGGTTCTCAGAAGCCTATCGATATGGAAATCACGGATGCCAGAACCAATCTGTCCGACAGCCTGCGTTTTGCCGCCTGTGAAAAAGCCTACGGAGTCAGCCTTGTGTTTGACGGCAAGGTCATAGCAGGGACCAGGGCGAAAAAGGAGAGGACTAAAAGCTACAATGCGTTTTCCAGCATCAATTTTCCATATATTGCATCTATTCAGGAGGATCACATCCTGTTTTATCTGGATGACAAGATGCTGCTTAAGGAACCCCTCACCTTTTACCGCCATTTAAACTCCAGTGTGGGACTGTTGAAGCTGATTCCCTCTATGGACGCCTCCGTGCTGGATTATATGGCAGAGCATTATGATGGGGTTATTATCGAATCCTTCGGTGTAGGGGGCTTGCCTAACTATGACACCTGCGGCTATTATGATGCAGTAAAAAAATGGATCTCTCAGGGCAAAACCGTAGTTATGACCACCCAGGTCACCAATGAAGGCAGCAATATGTCTGTGTATGAGGTGGGAAGAAGCATCAAATATGAGTTCGGTCTGCTGGAATCCTATGACATGACTCTGGAGGCGACAGTGACGAAGCTGATGTGGATTCTGGGACAGACCAAGGAACGGGAGAGAGTCAGAGAATTTTTCTACCGGACTGTTAACAGGGATATTTTGTGGAAGGTGTAAAAGGGGAAATGTCTTCGGCAATGGTTCAGATAGGTCAGCACACGGATGGGGATCCCGGCAGACCTGGTATGGATCGCTGCCGGGGACATGCAACGGGGGGACAGTACCAGTACATCGTTGCATTCATAACTGAGTAACAGTGCTTGATATCTGCGTCAGGTGTGCGTCTGCAAAGTGACGGCGTAGTGGATCCTACGTCTAGCTTTGCAGACGTGCTCCTGGCGTAGAGAGCAAGTGCTGTTGCTTAGGAATTAGTGCAACGATGTACTAGTGGTGTGGGCCATCTGGGAAGGACGGGAAGCAGCCAGGGAGGCGGACTGGGAGCTGATGGGGTATACGAATCGGATGTGACTGTTCTTTTTCTGTCTTATGGAGCCAGAAGGTTTTTACAGCTGGCTCTTTTTTTTTATGGTATGAGGAAGGGTTATGGATTCCGGTGTCTCAGGATAATCGCAGAGCAATTCCAGAGAGCGGGCGGCAATCAGGTCAATGGGCTGGGCGATGGTTGTCAGATGAGGCCTGGTCTTGAGACTGTCATTTTTATAATCCTCTTATCGTGCTCTTACCTCCTATATACCTTGCGGCAATTCAGTAATCAAGTAACGATTAATGGTTACGATATAAAAAAAGTAGCCTATCATTGCCTGATACGATATAACATTTCGAGAAGAATTGGTGGGTATCGGGGGATTATATAAGTGTGAATTGAGGGGATATAAGGGAACATGCGGCTTTAAAAGGAGGCGGAGATAAAGGGTACATGGGGAAGTATCAGAGAGTTTGGAGGAAATAATTGGAGTAAATACACTATAGTGGGGAAAAACCCATAGGTTTTTCCCCACTGTCTGATCATCTGGACATCTCAAAAATTTTACAGAATTTATCTCGCAAAACTGATAAAAGTCTTACAAAATAAGATGAATTCATAAAAATTTACTCTGTTTTGTTTCAATTTAACGTTTATAGGATAGCACAACACATAAAAATTTGCAATAGTTTTTCGGGGAAAAACCTATGGGTTTTTCCCCACTCAGGAAGGTTGTAAATACTAAATCAGGTGGTTTAGATGGGGGTGAGCACTATATGTGGTGTGTTGTCCATGTGAGGGATGGGGGAGAATCGCATACGGAGGATTTTGTTGCAGGACTGCTTCCGGAAAGCTTAAATGCACGGTGCTTTCACCTGATTCGGAGCAGAAGAAAGAAATATGAAGGGCGGTGGCAGACCGTGTATGAGGACTTATTTCCCGGGTATGTGTTTATCGATACGGACCAGCCGGAAAAGGTGTATAAGGAGCTGAAGAAGACACCGAAGCCGAAACTTTTGTTCAGCGATGACGAGTATGTGTCTACCCTGGAAAAACATGAATCTGACTTTATGGAGCGGCTTGCTGACCGGAAAGGCCGGATTGGAATATCAAAGGTAAGGATTGGAACAGACGGGAAGATTCATTATCTGTCCGGGCCTCTGTCGGGAATGGGAAATATGGTGAGACGGGTGAATCTTCATAAGAGGATTGCGGAGATCGAAGCTGAGATTATGGGGAGGAAGAGACTTTTGTATCTTGGGATTGAGATCGAGGAGGATGACAGGAGAAAAGATGCAGCCAGCTGAAAGGTGACTGAAGAAAGTGTGGTATGTAATTCAGGTCTATACGGGAACAGAAGAAGAAATTTGCGGACAATGCCGCCGCCGAGTTATGGAAGATGATGAAAATATATTTGTAATACTGGCAGAAAGAATGACCAAAATCAAGGGAAAGTGGACAATGATCGCCAACCGGCTGTTTCCAGGATATGTGTTTGTGGAAACGGAAAGAATTGAAGATTTTTTTATGCGTTTGAAACAGATAGAAGGTATGACAAAGGTTCTGTGTACCGGAGAGGACATGACACCGATTGAACCTGAGGAGGAGGAATATCTGCGTCTGCTTGGTGGGGACGAGCATATTGTGAAATATTCGGAAGGGTACCTGGAAGGGGAGAAACTGGTGGTTACGTCCGGAGCCATGAAGAATTACAGAGGGATTGTGAAGAAAGTACTGAGACATAAAAGGTTGGTAGTGCTGGAGATGCCTTTGATGGGGCGGGGGGTAGAAGTGACTGTGGGGCTTGGAATTGTGAAAAGGCAGTAGTTAAAACAGAAGCAGCACACAAGTGTACTGATATATTAGCTGCCAGAATGTGCTTTACAAAAGTTATGGACTGCATCGGACGCTTCGCGCGCTGTGCAGAAAGTGATGGACATAGAGGTTTTGCTATTCAGAAGAGTTCCTAAAGAGGAGATAAGCTTCTGGAATGGCGAAGCCTGCTCTGAAATAGACATTGTTTTGAGTACAAGAGTTCGGAAAAACGGGCTCTTTCTACAATATAAAAATGAAGGAACAGGAACATGTACGATTTTAAATCAGATCCGCGTTTTCAAGAAATTACACCATTTGAGAGAAAAGTTTATCTGGCATCTCCCACCATGCATGGAGAAGAACTTCAATATATAAAGGAAGCCATTGATTCTGGCTGGGTGACAACGGCCGGGGAGAATATCAATGAATTGGAAAAAGACGTGGCGGAGAAAGTGGGAGTAAAGTATGCTGTAGGGCTTAGCTGCGGAACCGCAGCGTTACATATGGCTGTGAAACTGGCGGCGGAGAAAATATATGGAAGCAGTACGGGCATTAGTACGCCGTTTGGACTTGGAACAGGAGGAGCACTGAAAGGTGTACGGGTATTCTGTTCGGATATGACATTTGCTGCTACGGTGAATCCAGTTGTATATGAAGGCGGGGAACTGGTTTTTATCGACACGGAGTATGATACCTGGAACATGTCACCAGAAGCACTGGAGAAGGCATTCAGCATTTATCCTGATGTGAAGATTGTGGTTATGGCCCATTTGTATGGTACGCCAGGAAAAATAGAAGAGATCCAATCGATCTGCCGTACTCATGGAGCGTTCCTGATTGAAGATGCGGCGGAATCATTCGGAGCAGCATATAAGGGAATTCGGACAGGGTGTTTTGGAGACTGCGGGGTTATCAGCTTTAACGGAAATAAGATCATCACCGGAAGTTCCGGAGGGATGTTTTTGACAAATAGTGAAGAGGACAGCAATAAAGTCCGCAAGTGGTCCACTCAGTCCCGGGAAGCGTCACCTTGGTACCAGCATGAAGAGCTTGGCTATAACTATCGGATGAGCAATGTGATTGCCGGTGTGGCAAGAGGGCAGATGGGGTATCTGGAAGAGCATATCGGAAAGAAGAAGGCTATATATGAGAGATACCGGGAGGGCTTAAAAGACCTGCCTGTAAGGATGAATCCCTTTGACAGTAAAAACAGTACACCCAATTTCTGGTTAAGCTGCATGGTAATCGAACCAGATGGTATGTGCAGACAGGTAAGAGGAGAGAAGGAAGCCCTTTATATAAGTGAACCGGGAAAAACCTGCCCAACCGAGATTCTGGAAGCATTATGGGCCTTTGGAGCAGAAGGTAGACCAATCTGGAAGCCTATGCATATGCAGCCCATTTACCGAATGAATGGATTTGTTACCAGAGAAGGGAATGGGAGAGGAAGGACCAATGCTTATATAAATGGAGGAATGTCTGGGAGAGATGGGAAACCGATAGATGTTGGGGAGGATATTTTCCAAAGAGGCTTGTGCCTGCCGTCTGATATTAAGATGGACAGTTCAGCTCAGAATGCAATAATTAGCATAGTATGCCAATGTTTTAAATAAACAAAAAGGAATCATATGGAAAGATTAAAGAGAAAGAAACCGATTACACTACTTTCGTTAATTGTTGGTATTGGAATGGCAATCGGAGCATATGGAAAGTTGAAAAAGGAGAGAAAAAAAGCTGAGGAGACGGAAGGACATAGTCCCTATGGTGTTTATGAAGCCACTATCAAACGTCCTCTTGATATTGCTCTGGCAGGAATGGCATTTATTGCTTTTAGTCCATTAATGGCAGTGACGGCATTTCTGGTAAAAATTAAACTGGGTTCCCCGATTCTGTTTAAACAAAAACGGCCGGGATTAAATGGAAGGATATTTACCATCTTTAAATTCCGGACAATGAATGATAAAAGGAACTCCAAAGGAGAATTACTTCCCGATGAAGAAAGGCTGACCCCTTTTGGAAAAATGCTGCGGAGTACAAGTCTTGACGAGCTTCCGGAATTATACAATATTCTGTCAGGAGACATGTCCATTGTCGGTCCCAGGCCATTATTAGTGGAATATCTTCCAAGATATAATGAAACACAGGCACGGCGGCATGAGGTCAGGCCGGGACTTACAGGGTTGGCCCAGGTGTCAGGACGCAATGGGTTATCCTGGGATGAAAAATTTCAGGATGACTTAAAGTATGTGGACCATATCACATTTTTAAATGATTTAGCCATTGTGATAAAGACGATTTTTACTGTGCTAAAGAAAGAAGGAATTAATGCAGGAGAGAACGTTACAATGCCGGAATTTATGGGAAATGGTTACTGAGCAATTCAGGGAGAACAGAGGTTATGGATTGGTATAGATTAAGGCATACAGTAGGAATGATCCTGACACCGACAGCAATCGGCCGGGCTTCCTACCTGAAAAAACATGGGATTTTTTATCACATGGGGGACGGCTGCATGACCATGTTTCGGAAAATCCCCCTTTATCCAAAACTGATTTCTGTTGGAAACAACGTCTGGATTGCATCGGGAGTAACCTTTGTTACCCATGATGTCATTCATCACATGCTGAATAACAGATATGGTGAAGATATATTCAGTGAGAATGCAGGATGCATAGAGATAAAAGACAATGTCTTTATTGGGACCAATGTGACTATAATTTCCGGTGTATCTATAGGCAAGGATACCATTGTCGGCGCAGGGAGCCTGGTTAATAAGGATCTCAACGGGGGGGTATATGCAGGAGTTCCTGCAAAATATATCTGCTCCTTTGAAGAATATGTAGAAAAAAGAAAATCCAATCCAAATATAATTCTGGAGAGAGAAAAAAAGAGGCTTTCCGATAAAACAGTATCGGAATGCTGGAGGCATTTTAAAAAGAAACATGGAATGAAAGCAGGCATTGGAAAACCGGAGAGAGGAAAAGAAACCAAATGAAAAACCTTGTTATTATCGCGGCAGGCGGATGTGGCAGGGAAGTCCTTCAATGGGTAAAAGATATAAATGAAGCCGGAAATATTCCGAGATGGCACATAAAGGGCTTTATCGATGATAATCTGGCTGCGCTGGATAACCTTATCTGTGATGCAGAAATTCTGTCAGCGATTGACAGCTATGAAATAGATCCTGATGATGAGTTTGTATGCTGCATAGGAAACAGCAGGATCCGGAAAGGCGTCATAGAGAGTCTGAAACAAAGGGGAGCTGAGTTTGTCACAATCATCCATCCAACCGCTGTTGTTGCAGACAGCAGCAGAATGGGGGAAGCGGTTATTGTATATCCGTACGCGCTTATCTCGGATAATGCAGTGGTTCATGACGGCTGCATTATCAATATGTATTCTTCAGTAGCCCATGACTCTGTCCTGGGAGAGTACTGCACTATCAGCGCACATTGTGATGTGACAGGAATGTGTACACTGGGAGACAGGGTATTTATGGGAAGCGGATCTAATATAGTGCCGGGGACGAAAATCGGAAATGATGTGTTTATCTGTGCGGGAAGTACGGTTATGACAAATTTAAAAGATGGCATAAAAGTGTTTGGAACCCCGGCAAAAAAGGCTGTATTTTGAGATAGAATAGAGACTGTGCTTTTGGAAACAAGAGTACTCGAAACATAAATGAAGGGGAAGAGAAAATTGGAAGAAAAATTTATGGCAGTTATGGCAGAGCTGTTTGAGGAGAATGCAGATGCACTTTCGATGGACATGGAATATAAGAAATATGAAAAATGGGATTCTTTAAAGATGATGAATATCATTATGGAGCTGGAAGATGTATTTGATATCTCCATACCTATCGAAAAGATATCTTCCGTGAAAACGCTGCAGGATTTATATACCGTTATTCAGGGAAAGTGAGTTTCCGATATGAGAAATATTGCACTGCTGTCCAACGTAACAACAGACATGATAACAGCAAAATTAAAGAAAAAATTCCAGGTATACTCGCCAGGCGGCTTTGACGCATGGATTTCTGAGGTGATGGATTTGTCATCTGGATTGTATAAAAAGAATGCTGATGCAATATTCATCCTTCTTGACGGCAGGGAACTGTGGGATAAGTCCTGCGGGGAAGTAAGGGACAGAGTTGAACTGTGGAAAAATGCCGTAGAAAAGCTTGGAGAACAGATAGATTCCCTTCTTTTTGTTTCCACCATTGATTTTAGGGAAAGCAGAATCCGAACATACGGGGAAAGACAGAACTGTTTTGAATGGATGAATGACTGGTATCTGTTTATCCGGCAGCTGTCAGAGAAGAAAAATAGTATTTATATACTTGATATTCTGGAACAAATCATGGACATGGGCCGTGATAATTTTTATTCCTCCAAGATGTGGTACATGGGAAGCATGCCCTATTCAAAGGTGGGAGTAGAACAGGTTTCCAATGAGATTACTCTGGCAATGGAGACGGCATTTGACAGCCGGAAAAAAGCAGCAGTTCTTGACCTGGATAATACGCTGTGGGGAGGCGTGATTGGAGAGGACGGCATCGACGGAATCATTCTGTCTGAACATAATGAGGGAGGGAGATTCCGGGACTTCCAGAAGAAACTTCTGGAGATGAAAGACAGGGGGGTGGTTCTTGCCGTCAACAGCAAAAATAATGAGGCGGATGCAGAGACAGCTTTCAGACATCCATCTATGGTATTGAAGAAAGATGACTTTGTGAATATAAAGGCCAACTGGAATGACAAGGCTTCAAATATGAAAGCCATGGAAGAAGAATTGAACCTTACAGAAGGTTCCTTTGTTTTTATTGATGATAACCCTATGGAGCGTGGAATCGTATCAGGGCAGTGTCCGGAGGTAACAGTTCCTGAATTTCCAAAGGATACGGTGATGCTTCCGGAATTTGCCGAAAGTCTGTATGAAAAATATTTCCGTGTGCTGCGCCTGACTGACGAAGACAGACAGAAGACGCATATGTACCAGAGAGAGGCCAAAAGAAAAGAAGCCAGAGCTAAGGCACTGAATCTGGATGAATACATAGAGATGCTGGAAATAAAAGCGGATATCCATATTATGAAAGAGGAAGAGGCCGGGAGGGTTCATCAGCTCTGCAGCAAGACAAATCAGTTTAACCTTACTACGAAAAGATACAGCCTGAAGGAAATTAAAGAACTTGCTGCGGACAGCGGTACGGATATATTTACCGTTTCAACTGCAGATAAATTCGGAGATAACGGGCTTGTCAGTGTCATTATAACAAAAAAACAGGGACAAGATGTTGTGATAGACACATTTTTAATGTCCTGCAGGGTTATGGGGAGGAAGCTGGAACAGGTGATTCTGTCTGCCCTGACGGAGTACTATAAAGACAGCAGCCGGCTTATGGGGCTATATGAGAAGACCGATAAAAATGCACCAGTAGCGGATATGTATGACAGGTTGGGATTTGAACGGATCCGAAGTTTCGATGGAAAGAAGGAGTACTGTTATGATTTATCCAATACATGTCCAAAGCCGGCCGGCTACGCCCGGATCCGTTTTCAAGGGAATGTAAAACGGTAAGGGACGGATGAAGCTTTGGAGGAAATAAAAAAGAAATGAAGATTAACCATATCGGATATGCGGTGAGGGATATTGAAAAAGCCAGGCTTAGTTTTGAGGCGCTGGGCTACCAATTTCAGAAGCTGACAGAAGATTTTGACAGAAATATCGCTGTTCAATTTGGCGAAAAGGATGGATACCGGATTGAACTGGTGTCGCCGTTAAAAGGGCGGGAAAAAGGAAACACGCCGGTGGATACCATTCTGCAGACAGTAGGAAATACACCGTACCATATCTGTTATAGTTCTTCAGACTTAAAGAAGGATATAGAGCTTCTGGAAGCTCAGAAGTATAAGGTAATCATTCCGGCAGAAAGGGCGGAGGCGTTTGATGGAAGAAAGGTTGTTTTTATGCTGAATAGAACTATTGGAATAATTGAAATTGTGGAGGAGTCATGATTTTTCCAAAGAAGAATTATGCGTCATGGCACAGCAGTGCGGAGAATTTATACGAACTGACAGAGGAAGATATCAGGAGGATGCATGAAATTCTTCTTGATATGTACAAGGACCTGGAAGCCTTTTGCAGGAAACATTCACTCCATCTGATAGCAGGCGGGGGCACGGCTTTGGGAGCAGTCAGGCATAAAGGATTTATCCCATGGGATGATGACATGGATCTGGATATGACACGTTCAGACTATGAGAAGTTAAAGGAATTGTTTGAACAGGAGCTTGGACAGAAGTACGAGATGCTGGCTCCGGGATATAAAAAAGGGGCCAGCTGTTTTTTGATGCGTATTTATAAAAAGAATACAACCATCTTAAATATGATAGATGAGGCTTCGCCGTATCCTGCCGGAATCTATATTGATATTACGCCGATTGACTATGCTCCTGATAATAAGCTGCTTTGGTTTATAAAAGGAATGGCTGCGGATTTCCTCAGGGCGGTTTCATACAGCGTATACTGGAAGCAGTACCGGTCCGAGAGCCTTAAGCAATTTATGATGGAATCAGAAGGAAAGAATTATTACCGGCTGAGGATGACAACCGGAGTCTTGTTCTCTTTTAAAACTGCGGAAGAATGGTTTGCTTTATTTGACCGGTTTATCCAGGGCAGAAAGAGCGGATTCGTGACGGTAGCGGCGGGCAGGAAGAAATACAGGGGCGAGACATACCAGAAAGATGTCTATTTTCCGGCCGGGAAAACTGTATTTGAAGATACGGAAATCTATATCCATCATAACATAGATGAATATTTGAAACGCATGTACGGAGATTACATGAAAATTCCTGAAGCAGAGAACAGGGAAAAGCATTTATGCCTGAAACTTGATTTTAATCGGGCGGAAAGATAAAAGGAGTGCAGAGAGTTGAATATTGCCGTGATATTTGCCGGAGGCGCGGGGAAAAGGATGAACACCAGGGCAAAACCGAAGCAGTTTCTGACATTGCATGGGAAACCGATTCTTGTATATACGGTAGAGCAGTTCCAGCAGCATGAGATGATAGACGGAATTATCGTTGTCATGCTTAAGGGGTGGATAGAATACTGCGAAAAACTGACGGAGCAGTACCAGCTTACAAAGGTTGCCGCGGTAATTTCCGGAGGAGAAACCGGCCAGGAATCGATTTTCAGAGGATTGGAGAAGGCCCGCGAATTATATCCGGAAGACAGCATCGTATTGATCCATGATGGAGTAAGGCCTCTGATTGACCGGGAAACCATCAGCAGGGATATCCAATGCGTCAGGGAAAAGGGAACAGCAATAACAGTCTCTCCTGCGGTAGAGACTGTTGCACTGAAGAGCGATACAGAAGCAGTAGGGCAGATTTTTGACAGAAGCAGATGTCAGATGGCCAAAGCGCCTCAGTGCTTCTGGCTTGCAGATATTTATAACAGCCATTTAAAAAGCCAGAGGGATGGGATAAATGATTTTATAGATTCGGCCTCCCTTATGAAGCATTACGGATTTGAACTGTATACGGTGGAAGGTCCTTCGGAGAATATAAAGATTACGACTCCGGGGGATTTTTACATATTCCGTGCCATTGTGGATGCAAGGGAAAATTCCCAGATTTTTGGGATATGACAGAAGGATGCTGAAGAATTCAGACATGTGGAGATAAGAAAAACAATATGGGGCAGAAAAATTCAATTTTTTATGAAGATATGGACCATGTTTATAAGGCAGATTTTATACCATGGGAAGAGTTGAAAAAACAGACAGTGTTTATTACAGGCGCTACAGGGCTTATTGGTTTTGCTCTCACCAAAGCTTTGATTTATTGTAATGAGAAGATGGGGCTGGAGATAACGATAAAAGCCTTAGTGCGCGATAAAGCCAGGGCGGAAGAAAAATTTAAGAAAGAGATGAGGAACGGGATCTTACAATTTGTAGAAGGTACGGTGGAGCAGCTGCCGGAAATAAACGGGACTGTGGATTATATCATTCACGGCGCAAGCCAGACAGCAAGCAGAGAGTTTATCGATCATGGAGTTGAAACGATCCGGACATCAGTTTTTGGAACAATGAATCTTCTTGAATTGGCGAAAGAGAAAAGGGCCAAGGGAATTGTTTATCTGTCCAGCATGGAAGTATATGGATATCCTAAAAAGGGGCATAAGGTGAAGGAGGAGGAGGCCGGGGCTCTGTCGCCGCTTGATCTGCGCAACAGCTATCCCATCAGCAAGCAGCTGTGCGAGGCGGCCTGCTGTGCATATGCGGCCGAATACGGGGTGCCTGCTAAAATTATCCGGCTGACACAGACCATAGGGCCGGGAGTGAATGATAATGATAACCGCATCTTTGCTTACTTTATGAGATGTGTAGTTGAAAAGAAGGATATTGTTCTAAAGACTAAGGGAGAAACGGAACGGTGCTATCTGTATACGGCAGATGCCGTTACGGCGATACTCCTTGTTCTTCTCAGGGGAGAGGCAGGGCAGGCTTATAACGCGGCAGATGAAGATACGTATTGTTCTATTGCCAAGATGGCGGAAAAGGTGGCAGCCGATGGCGGAGTCAAGGTACGGTATGAAATAGAGGAGGAGGCAGACAATGGTTTTCCTCAGACGCTGTATATGGATCTGGATACATCGCTTTTGAGAGGTTTGGGGTGGGAATTGATACCTAACTATAAAAAGATGGATGGATTAAAAAATGATTAGTATTATATTACCATGTTATAATCCTGATAGACAGTATCTGATTGAATGTATAAAAAGTATTAAAAGGCAATCTTATTATGATTATGAATTAATAATAATTAATGATGGAAGCGATAAACCATATTCTGATTTTATAAAAAAAATTGTAATAACAGATCAACGTTTTAGATTGATTGAACAGGAGAATAAAGGAGTTTCAGAGACACGTAATCGTGGGGTTAAGGAGGCAAAAGGTAAGTACATATTATTTGTAGATGCAGATGATATTCTAATGGAAGGTTTTTTGGAGGAGGCACTTAATATAGCGATTGAGACAGAAGCAGATGTAATTCAAGGAAGCACTTTTTATTTGAATGGAAAGATAAAGGCCGAGGAAAAAACGTTTTCTTATAAAGTATTAAAAGAATCCGATAAGCGGGATATTATAATACAGATGCTCGATGTCTCAAAATCTCAATATAATAACATTGGAAATAATAAAGGAAAGATAGCTAGAGGCCCTTGGTGTAAATTAATTCGAAAGGAAAGTGCGGAAGAAACATTATTTAATTCGAGGTTATACCTTGGCGAAGACAGAGTGTGGAATCTAGAATTGATAGAAAACAGTAAAAAGGTCTGTATTGTATATAGAAACTGGTATATTTATCGAAGTCATGGAAAATCTGTTTCTCATAAATTTGATCATAACAGAATAAATAGTTACGGAAACTATCTTAATGCAATCAGAAGGATAATTCCGGATGAACACGAAATTATATTACATTATCAAATATTGGTTTTTGAAGTATTTTGTGAACTGCTAGATGGACATTTTTTTAATCCTTTATATCCAGATAAAAAAAACCGAAAAGTTAATATTCATATACTTTTAGAAGAGGATATATGGAATGAAATCAACAGGCTTAACTATGCTGGGTTAAGTAAAAAGAGAATGATAATGCTGTTTTTAATAAAACATCATTTCTTTACCCTATATCATTATATTAGAAAGTTTTATTTATATTTCATCTTATGATAGTTATTTAGTACATATTTTAAATGCTCGGGAGAGGATAGATGAAGCATTCGGAGATAAAGGTATTACAGTATGTAAAGGTATTAGAGCGTGGTGGACTAGAGAGTTTTGTTTTAAACTATGGAAAAGCGATAAAACCGTATCATATTACCTTTGATTATCTTGTAACAAGAGATTGTGTTGAGCCATACGAGGAAGAGATTAAAAAGATAGGATCGAAAAAGATAGTTGTTAATATAAATGATAACAATTGTTTGATCAAAGAATTCCAAACTTTTATAAAACTCTATAAGTTCTTTAAATCTTGTGGGTATTCTATCGTTCACTTTGAGAGCATTACGCCAAGCATTCAAGGGAATATGGCCCTATTAGCTGCGAAGTTCGCAGGTGTGAGGATAAGAATTGTACATTCTCACATTGCCCCTGAAGGATGGGAAAAATACTCAGGGTTACACAGAATTAAATACTACATTACAAAAAAAGTAAACTTAAAATTAGGTACACATTTTTTTGGATGTTCAGATCTTGCAAGTAAATTTGCTTTTTCGGAAGAGATAATCAACGGAAACAGCTATTGGAAAATCACAAATGCTATAAATACTTCCGCGTATTTGTATAACTCTGTAACTAGAGACATATATAGAAAAAAATTGAAAATTGAAGATAAAATTGTTATTGGTCATATTGCACGTTTCGTTAAACAGAAAAATCATTTTTTTACAATAGAGATTATGCAAGAATTATTGAAATATACAAATAATTACATTTTATTACTTATAGGTGAAAAAAGTGACAGTGAACCATATGTATTTAATAATGTAAAGGAAGAGATAAAACAAAGAGGGCTGAATAATTCTGTCATTTTTCTAGGAGGCGTTACAAATGTTAATGAATATCTGAATGCTATGGATATATTTTTGCTTCCTTCATTTTTTGAAGGACTTCCAATATCTTTAATAGAGGCACAGGCATCAGGATTACCCTGTATCGTATCAGATACGGTATCAAAAGAAGCAAAATTGTCAGAGGATGTTCACTATCTCTCCCTTTCTATAGGCGCTAAAAAATGGGCAAATTATATTTTGCATATAGTTCCTTATCTTAGAAAAAATAATAAGAACATGATTTTAAATTCAGGATATGATATTAACAGTAATGCCAAAAAACTTGCAGATATTTACTATCAGATAGCAGAAAGAGATTGATTTGATGAAAATAAGGATAAAAGGAAAGTATATCTTTTTAGGATTATTATTGATAGTCATATCTGAGCCAAGATATTTTAAGTTAATGGAAAACAGCATTTTAGATGCGATATTTATATCTTGCCAGATAATATTAGGGGGCTTATTTTCCATATACTTTTTAAAATATAAAAGTATAAAAAATAATGTTTCATATTACTTGATTTTATTGGATATATGGATTCTTTTAATTACTATTTTGAAAGATGGTGCAATCTATGCAGCTCTTTCAAAATTATATTCACTTGTTATTCTTGTTTTTATATATGAATCCTGTAAAAAATATAAAGAAGATATGATTACTATTTTTATGGTCTGTATGGAGATTTTTATTTATATTCAGTTGGCAGATGTGTTGATCCACCCAGCAGGGATAACAGACAGACAGTGGATTTTGGGAGGACAAAATGATATAGTTCGTTTTTTGCTTCCTGCCTACTGTGTAGCTGTGATATACAATGACATTTTCAAAAAACGATTAAGGACAGTTCTTTTAATTTGTGCAATTAATTTTATCGCTATATTAGTAGACAGTTCAACAACGATTGTCGGAATTCTAATAATGAATGTCGTTTATTTATTTAAACATATTAGGAGATTAGTTGATTTGAAACTAGGGATGGCTCTAATATTAGTCGCATTTGCTTTAATTGTCATTTCACAAAATGTTTTTGTCAATTCGATCATTACCAGTGTATTTGGAAAATCAATAACATTCCATGGAAGAACTCCCATATGGCAGTTTGTAATCGATGAAATTATGCATCATCCAATCTGGGGAAGTGGCAGAGGGAATTTTTATATAAACACATCTTATATGGCAACTCATACACATAGTTTCATATTAGAAATAGCCTATAGAGGAGGATTAATTGGAATAATATTATTATTTGTTATTGTATGTGCAATTATTATAAAAATGGAAAAATTTAAAAAATGGAAGGTTTATTCTCTATTAAGTGCGGCTATTTTTTCTTTTTTTGTAATGGGAATTGTTGAAGTACATGAATATCATTTGATGTATTTAATCTTTTTACTAGCGTATGATATTCAGGAGTTTGCAGCATTAGAAGGAGGGATAACCAATGCTTGATCCATTAATCAGTGTGATAATACCTGTATATAATACAGAGGAATATTTGTCGGATTGCCTGGAATCACTTCTGGTACAATCATATCGGAAACTGGAAATAATTATAATAGATGATGGTTCTACGGATTTATCTTATAAAATTTGCAAGTTATATGAAAACCAGGATCATAGGATAAGACTATATAAAAAGTGTAATGAAGGGCAGTCAAAGGCAAGAAATATGGGAATAGATTTAGCAGGTGGCGAATGGATTTATTTTATGGATTCGGACGATAGGGCAGATAGGAAGCTATTAGAAAAATTAGTTAAAAATGCTCTTCTAAATGAATCAGAAATTTCTATGTGTGGATATTACAGACAAGATGAAAACAAAGTTTTGCTTTCTTACAAATATAATATTGAAACCTGTTTACCTCAAAATAAAGCAATATTTTATCTGGGGGAACGAATAATTGATGATTTTTTGTGGAATAAACTTTTTAAAAGAGAATTATTTGAAAATATAAGGTTTGATGAAAGTTTATCAGCGTATGAAGATATGGAGATCATGCATAAAGTATTTTGTAAAGTCAACAAATTATGCTATGTAAATGAAAATTTATATTTTTATCGCAAGAGAATAGATTCCACAATGGAGAAACAAGATTTTAATAAAAAGGTACTATATTTTGTAGTGCAAAAGAGAAGGTTTGACTATATATTTCCCCGAGAAATAATATTAGATCGGGTTTTATTTCATAGTCTTGTGATATCTCTGATGAGTGTATATAAATTTTGTATGAATACAGGAGATATTACTACAAACTATGGCATTTTAAACAAATATTATTCTGAATTGAACAAAAGAAAAGATTATTCGTCATTAGCAACGCTAATATTTACAATATCAGATAGATGGTATATAAAGGCTGTAAAAATAGGATATCGAATTGGCAGGAAAAAGCAATGATGAAAAGAACAAAGGTTGCAGTGATCACACCAGGAATTCTTCCTGTTCCGGCAGTCAGAGGAGGGGCCGTAGAAGTACTTACTACATATCTTTTGGAGGGGTTTGAGGAGGCTGGAAAGTTTGACGTTGATATATTTACTTGTTCGGACCCTGATTTAGACAAGATAAATTATAAACATGTTCATATAATCCCAATAAATCCGGACACATTTCATTTGTTTTTGGGGAAATGGTCAAGACGTTGCTATAAATATCTAAAAGTTGGAAGAGGATTTAATCCTTATCAGTATGAATTAAAAAAGCAATTTCATTCAAACTTATATCAGATAGTCCTTTTTGAAAATTGTATGGGAAATATTTGCGCTTTACGAAAAAAGAAAAAATGTGGAAAGTGGTTATTTCATTTACATAATGATATAGAGGAACCCTTTAACGATAAGGATGTTAGCAATTTTAGAGTTGTTATGCAAACATGCGATCTCATTTTGGCGTGTAGCAATTTTATAAAAAGAAGGTGTTTAGAATATAGTACATCTAAGTCATATATAGAGACATTTTACAATGCGATTGATCTAGAAGTCTTTGATGTTAAAAATAATAAATTACAGCAGTCTTTAAGAAGAGAATTGGGATTAAAGGAAAAGGACTATGTATTTCTATATTCCGGAAGGCTCGTGGAGGAAAAGGGAATTGAGAAATTATTGAATGCATTCATAAAAAGCGAGGATAGAATACATAGAAAACTGATTATAGCTGGCCAATTAAATTCAAATTTTCCTAATGAACAGAAATATATAAATAAAATTATTAATATAATCAAGTCAAAGGATGAAAATGACCATATCATTCTGACCGATTATATAGAATACAGTAAGATATCTTATCTGTATATTGCTGCTGATTGTATTGTTTTTCCTTCACAGGCAGAGGAAGCATTTGGAATGACAGTTGTAGAGGCTATGGCGATGGCAAAACCGGTTATTGCCACTAAAACAGGAGGAGTAATTGAGCTTGTTGATAGCAATACAGGAATCTTAGTTGATAAAGGAGAAAACTGCGTCGAACAGTTAAAGAATGCAATGATCTGGATGGAAGAAAATAGAGAGGATTCAAAACGTTTAGGAATGAATGGATATAAAAAGCTGATGGAGTGTAAAAATTGGCATAGAGAAAATTACTTTAATAATTTTTTGAGCATTATTAAAGAAAGACTGGAAGGGTTAGAAGATATATGAGAGTGGGATTTGTTGTTTTGCATTATTTCACATTTGATGACACGTTTTTATGTGTGGAATCTATCAGAATGAAAAACAAGGATAAAGATTATAAAATAGTAATTGTTGATAACGGATCTACAAATAATTCATTAAGCGAACTTAAGAAAATATACTATAAAGAGGATTATATTACTATAATTTCTAATGAAAAGAACTTGGGATTCGCTGCGGGCAACAATGTGGGAATCAGATATCTTAATGAAAAATATTCACCAGATTTTATTGTTGTTATGAATAGTGATATTATTCTCTTAGATAATGATTTGTATGATATCTTAATAAAAGAATATAATAAAACTAATTTTTCAGTTCTTGGTCCTATGGTATGCCTACCTAATGGTTTGTGCAATTGCAATCCAACAAAAGAAAGTGTGGATTACACAGAAATAACCAGATGTAAAAGGGAATTAAAAAGGGAACAGATATTTTTAAATTTACATATATATTTTTTGTACAAATTACTAAAAAAGAGAAAACATAAGAGAAATTTAAAGAATAAAAAAACAAAAGGATTAGCGGATTATCTCATGGATAAGACAGAATGTGTACTCCATGGCTGCTGCCTTGTTTTTTCAAAACAATATTTTGAAAAATTTGACGGATTTGATGAATCGACATTTTTGTATTTTGAGGAAGAAATTTTGTTTATTCATTGCAAAGAACACGGCCTTGTAATGCAGTATTGCCCGAAAATCCGGGTTTTTCATAATCAAGGGGCTTCGACATATTATATGAGGAAGGGAGAACGAAAAAGAATGAAATGGGTAATTAATAATTGTCTTCATTCAGTTATGGAATTGGAACGAATTTATTGTTCGTATAAGAGTAATTCATTTTGAGGTCAATAGAGCAATATGAAAGATAGTTTAGTAAAAAATTATCTGTATGACATATCATATAGAGTTGTAATTATGCTTTTACCTCTTATATTGACACCATATATTTCTAGGGTGATTGGGCCTGAGGGATTGGGAATATATGGATTCACATCATCAATAATTACATTATTTTGTGTTCTTTCAGAACTGGGTTCAGCGACATATGCTGTTAATTGTGTAGCTAAATCCAGAGTTGATAGGCAAGAACTTCTTCGTGTCTATAAAGAACTCCGGTTATTTCGAGTGTTAGCAGTTGTAGTTTGTTACATTCTATTAATATTATTTATTGTTTTCTATTCTCGGTATTCAATGATTTTTTGGATTAACAGTATTATTTTGATAGCAGACGCATTTGATGTAAGTTGGTATCTTGAGGGAATTGAAAGTTTTAAAATATTGTCAACTAGAAATATTTTTATTCGATTATGTAGTGCCATTGCGATCTTTGTTTTTGTAAAAGGAAAAGATGATTTAGCTTTATATGTAACAATATTATCTTCGGCGTCACTTATTGGTAATATTTGTGTACTATTTCAAATAAAAAATAATGAGAGTAGAATTACAGGTTGTAACATTCTTCGCCATTTAAAACCTATGCTTTTTTTCTCTTTGCCTCAATTTGCAGTATATATTAATGCAAATTTAGATAAGTCTATTTTGGGATTTTTGGGAAATAATGACGCCATAGCCTTTTATTCGCAGCCGGAGCGAATTGTTCAAATTGTACAGTCAATTCTAACATCATTAGGCTTTGTCTTATTTCCGCGCATATCAAAGCTAATCGCAGATTCAAAATTAGAAAACGCAAAAGAACTGATATACCTGGCTGCGACAATAGTAGTAATAGCAGGAATTCCTATGGTGCTTGGATTAATAGTTGTTGCTGATATATTTATTCCCATATTTTTAGGAAAAGGTTATGAGCAAAGTATTATAATTTTAAAACTCTATTCGCCAATTGTTTTTATCCAGGGATTAAGAGCAGTGGTTTGTACGCCATTGTTTATTCCCTTAGGAAGAGGAAAAAACTATAATATATCAATTGTTCTATGTGCGTTTTTCAATATTATTTTAGATATTATTTTTATTCCGAATTATGGTGTTAACGGTGCAGTTTTTGCAACGGTTTTTTCTGAATTATTTGCATTGATACTACAGCTTTGGTATTTGAGAGATATTATAAATCTAAATAAGCTATGGTCAATAATATTAAGATATCATAAAGCATATATAGGTATGGTTGCTGTGATATTTTTTGTAGGACATTGGTTAATTAAAAGTTGGATAGGGAGGTTTGTTGGAGTAGTTGTGGCCGGGATAGTATCATATACGGTTTTGATGATAGTTTATTACCGAAATGATTTGATTTTTTTGTTTAATACATTTAGAATAAATCAAAGGGAGAGACAGAAGTGTGGTGAAAGTCAGGGTAAACCAAAAAGAAGATAATGGTCTTGATATTTTAAAATATATCGGTTCATTGTTTGTGATAGCAATATATTTGAATTTCTTAGGAGAAAAGAATATATTGCTCTATCCATGGATGGGGTTTGCAGTACCATCCTTTTTTATCATCAGTGGATATTTACTTACGATGAAATTGCTTAAAGATACAAACTATTTTTTTGTTGGTTTAAGAAGAATTATATTCAATACCTAAAGTACACTATGTTTTTTTACCGTTTGTAGTATATGAATGGTTTAGAAATGGAGAAGGTATATTAGAGCTGTTTAGAAATATACTTTGGGGGGAGAAGCATAGGGACTTATTGGTATGTGGTTGCTATTTTATTCGGGGGGGAATCCTATATCAGCTAATTAAAAAGAAAGCTGGAAATAGACAGTATGTATTGATGATTATTTTATCTATACTGTCCGTAATTATTACAGCAATTAGTGGATCTTATAGTTTGGTGGTACCACATTGGAGTCAGTTAATCAATCATTTTTTGTCTTAGTAACTGGTGGAAGTGCGTATATATCGTTTGCTACAGGCATCAGTTTCATGATGGTAGCAGCTTTTTGCTTTTATGCAAAAGAAAGAATTTTTTGTACTTTAAGAGCAGTTGAAAAGAGTGTACATGCTTTTATTGTATTGATTCTACTCTTTTTTTGTTATTGTGAATGGAGAGGAATTCAAAAAAACGGAGAGATGGAAGCAGTTTGTAGTGGATTGATATTCTTTATACCGATATGTATATATTTTTTTGAGTTATTTTTAATATATGGTAAAACAATCTGTCTGCCATATGTTTCGTTTAGAAAATTATCACAGATAATCTATTTTTGTCCTGTTCCCATAGGAACAATTATAGGTTATTGCCTGCATATAGTATTTCATAGAAACATGAATACAGTAATAGATAGTATATTTAGGTGTTTTTGTACACTTATTATATGTTATATTATATATTTTCTGGAAAACAGTTTGAAAAAGCATACAAAAAGTGAAAACCAAAAAGGATGATATATGAAAAAAGAAAAAAGAAATATTATTATTTTAGCAGTCGGAATATATTTTTTTTCTATATTTTGCTTTTGGCTAAATGGGAAGTGTCTGACTAATTCAGATTCATCAAGCGAGTTTCTTCTTGCAAGGTTACTGAATAGGGAACATAAAATCGTTTCCGCCAATTGGATATATGGAACAGAAATAAAAATTTTACATAACCAATTGATTTATAAAATCTGCTTATATTTAATTAATGATTGGCATATAGCAAGGACATGTTCTGTAATTATATTGGTGGGAATTCTGTTTTCCAGTTATATATATTTAGTAAAAAGTATAGGTGTACTTTATTATGGACTCTTTATTGGGTGTCTTTTATTAATGCCTATTAGTGATATATATATGCGGATAATTCTTTATGGATTACATTATATTCCATGTGTGTCGATTATGTTTATACAACTGGGAATTATGTCAAGAATTATCGGTTTTCAAAATAAGGGAGAACTGAGACTGTGCATTGTAGGAATTGTGTTGGCTTTTCTATCGGGACTTGGTGGAATAAGGCAGATGTTAACAACATATATACCTATGCTGCTTACAATGAGTATATTTTATATGTTGGAAAATAAGAGTACAGACCGGTTATTGGATTTAATTTCTATACAAAAAAACAAAAGTTTCTTTCTGGGAATTATCTTCTTCTTGAGTAATTTTACTGGCTATGCAATAAACTCATTTGTATTACATGATTACTTTACATTTCAAAATTATAATAATACATCACTATCCCAATTTAATTTGATGAATATATTGAACTTTATTTTTTCAAGTTTTTATACTATATTTGGATATAGTGGATGTAATGATTTAACAAGCAGGGAAGGAATTGGCGCGATTGCAGGATTCGTTTTATGTATGCTATTTACTTTTGGGGTATTAATAAGTTTATTATGGATAAAAAGGGCCAGTAAAGTTCAACAGTATTTTATTCTATACTTTATTGTATCTTTATTTTGTAATGGATGTTTTTGTGTATTGAGTGGACTAACGCCGGAAAATTATATGATACCATCAGCAATATTGGCAGTTCCTGTTTTGGCGATTTCAGTGAATATGAGTTTGATGAGCAAACTCTATAAAAAGCTGCTTATGTATTCTATATTATTATGCGCAGTAACTCAATCAATTAGTGTATATTTTTATCAAGCAATATATGAACATGGACGGGTGAAACCAGCACTGGAAGATATTGCTGAATGGCTTGTGGAGAACAATTATAAAAAGGGATATGCGACTTTTTGGAATAGTAATTGTTTAGTGGAATTTTCTAATGGAGAGTTGGAAATTTGGACATTACAAGATAGTGGAACTTATGGAAATAGCAGAGAATGGTGGAATTTAAAAAAATATGATGTGCTAGAAGAAAAATCACACTTATATATGGAACCGGGGGGGGCAGATATTTTTAGTACTCTCACAAAAGGAAATGGAAGTGCCAGAAAGTATAACTTTTGCGAATGAAAAGTATAAAGTTTATCAAAATATAGAATATGCAGTTTTTGCATATAAAAATCAAGAAGAATTGCATGAATTAGCAAAAGATAATAATTATTAAGAAAGAATTGTTTTATTCCCTTCATAAAGAGTGTTTTAAAGATATCCTGCAGCAACTCACGGAGGCAGAACTGGATGTTTCCTTCGGTTATGAAAAAATCAGAAGGAGATCTGGGCATCACCAATAAACGAAACGGACATCCTTTAAGACACTCAAAGGCCAGTATGGAGGCAGAACGATGTGTCTAGGGATCGCAATGAGGAATTTGAACCCAGGTTCATCTCCAAATACTAGCGAGACATCTCCAACATAGAAGAGAAAGTTGTCTGCAGAAATGGTTAGCAGCATTACAGATAAGATCCTCTCTCAGGTCAAAGAGTGGAAGCCTTGTACCCCGGCTCCCATTCATCCTTTTGTATTCATCGACTGCATTCATTATAATAGGTTCTCGGAATATTGAGTTTGTGGGACAAAGTCCAACGGTCGGTTGAACTTTGCCATGAAAATAAAGCTCGTAGCCAAGAATTGAACCTTGACAACAAATGTTTTCAACATTTTTACATCTGGCTTCAAAACAGGATTCATCGAAAAGAACCTCTTGCTTCAGCATAGTGTAAATGATCATGAGAAGTTTTCTGGCAAGGGCGACAATCGCCTTTTTGACTCCCTTCTTCCGTTTGATTCTCCAATACCAGCCAGATAGATAAGTATTCCGTTTACAGACATGAAGATTTCATCTATACGGTTTCTTGGCTTTGTTTTTAAGCAGGAGTCCAAAGCAGCTCGATCAATCTGGCCATGCTCAATTTAGATGCAGGATAATATTCCTGCCGGAAACGCCCAAAATATCGGGAATAAAGCTTGGGTATGCTGACAATCAATACACTTGCGGCCGTTGCCAGCATGGTTATCGAATCCGGGGAGCAGAAGCCGCTGCCAGGCACATTTCCCGGAAACTCCAGACAAGTTCACTTATAGCCAATATAAAATGTGATTGTCCAGAGGCCACACCAGGGCAGCGTTTGTAAATAAACTGCGGGATAGTGGAGCAGAAAGAACTTTCAGAAATATCATTTTTTACGTCTTTTTTGAAACACATCCTTATTAAAAGGCAAAACATAGGTACACTCATAATCGACAGCGAAGATCCGGCTGGAGACAAAGACGGCGCCGCCTCTCAGAAAGCCTCTGGATCGTATTAAAAAGGCGGGAGTGTTTGCCTTGCAGTTCAATAGTTCTGCATCCTCCCGCATAAGCCGGGTGGGACTGTAATTGGTCATAATGTGGGAGATCCGATATCCTTCTTCCATTGCGAAAGACTGAATCGAATCTTCAATAATTTCGGAAGTCATCACAGGAAAAAGGGCGCAGGGCATATAGCCGGTTTCAATCTGTGTTTTTTTGTAATTCATGATCCGAATACGTTTGAACTCCCAGACCATGTCTGTTTCTTTCAGGTTAAAAATTCTTTGCTGCTTTGGTGTTGCCGGAAGCTTTTTCAGATGGATCATCTGTGATTGCAGATCCTTATAGGGAACCAGGGTTGCGGAGTTATAGACAAGAGGGTTGCCCCGCATTTTTTC
>CAJUPP010000012.1 GCA_910588325.1 uncultured Hungatella sp. | reverse complement strand
TATTCTCGCCCAGAGTGTACTCCGGCTCGAAGCTGATG
This sequence comes from uncultured Hungatella sp., assembly GCA_910588325.1. Lineage (GTDB taxonomy): Bacteria > Bacillota > Clostridia > Lachnospirales > Lachnospiraceae > UBA3402. The sequence continues at coordinate 63,304 of CAJUPP010000012.1, read as the reverse complement.
GATGTGATATTGTACAGATCCTCGCTTACATTCAGCGTAAATACACATGCCCGCTTCTCGAACACCGCATTGACCGTAACCTCATAGCCGCCTGACGCTGCCTTTACCTTGCCTTCGTCACAGGACTGATAGGCGCCCAGCTCATCGGTCAGATCCGCATAACTTTCAAGTCCCACTGCCACAGCTTCCATCCCGGATGCTCTGTTCTGGTCAATAACCATAGTAAACTGGTCGGCCGAAAGGGACGTCAGATCTTCTAAAAGCATGACTGTCTGCTGTTTTAAATCGGACTCCATCATAGGATCTAATCCGCTGGCCTCCTCAGCCTCCTTGCTGCAGGCAGAAAGGGAGAAAAGGCAGGCCAACATGCAAAGTACGAATAATACCTTTTTCTTAATCTGTTTCATATGCCTGTCACCTCATTTAAACCGTGCCATGTTTTTTGTCTGGACGATCCTCTCTCTTTGTGAATAACATTTCAAATGCAGCAATCACTCTCTGTCTTGTATCTTCTGCCTCAATGATATCATCCACATATCCTCTTCTTGCAGCCGCCTCAGGGCTGGACTGGAGTTTCTGGTACTCCGCCGCCTTCTCATCGATGAGAGCCACTGCGTTATCTGCCTTTGCGATCTCATCCGCATACATGATCTTGGCTGCCGCTTTGGAATCCATCATACCGATGGATGTACCCGGCCATGCGTATACCATGTCTGCGCCGATGGCTTTGCTTGCCATAGTCAGATATGCGGTGCCGTAAGCCTGTCCCACGATGACAGTCACTTTGGGAACGCTGGCGTTGGCAAAGGCATAGGTTAATTTAGCTGCCGCTTTGGCCATATTCTTCTCGCTGCACTTGTCAGCCTTGTAGCCCTTTACATTTACCAGGGTCAGGATCGGAATGTTAAATGCGTCGCAGAAGGAAACAAAGTCTGCTGCTTTCCTGCAGCCCCGGCTGGTAAGGACAGCCTCATACTCTGCCTTCTTCTCGCCGTTCTCATCGTAGCTTACGGTGCGGTTTGCCACACAGCCCACGGTGCTGCCGTTTAAGCGGATAAAGCCTGTCACCATGGACGGCTCATGAGCAGCCTTTACTTCCATAAAGAAATTGTCGTCAGATATAACGGACAAAGCGCCTGCCGTGTCGCCGGCATAGTTCTCTAATCCCTGGCATGCACGGTTTAAATCATCGCTGCACTCTTCATAGGACATATCGTCCTCGTTGTTGGCCGGAAGGATGGAAACCAGGGTTCTGATCTGGCTTAAGATCTCCTCCTCGCTGCCTGCAAAATCAACCAGCCCTGCCTTCTCTGCCTGGAAGTCTGCAGAAGCGGTATCGCATTTCCCGGCGTAATTGCCGTCGATGGCATTGGGAGAATTGACAAATAATTTTGCCTTCTTCGTCTCCATAAAGGTAAAGTCAGCGATTGCAGCAGACACTGCCATGCCGCCGCCGCAGGTACCGAAAACAGCACTGATCTGGGGAATCACGCCGGACGCCATGGTCTGGTTCAGATATAGCTGGCCGAAGCCGTGAAGGGCATCCGTAGCTTCCTGAAGCCGTAAACCGGCGCAGTCCACCAGGCCGATGACCGGCGCGCCCATCTTCATGGCAAGTCCATAGATATTGGAGATTTTCTTTGCGTGCATCTCGCCCATGGAGCCGCCCATCACGGAAGCATCCTGGCTGTACACATACACAAGGTTCCCGTCAATGGTACCATAGCCGGTTATCACACCGTCTGCAGGTGTTTCCTTGCTTGTCATGTTGAAGTCTGTGTTTCTCGCTGTTATATAAGCGCCTACTTCAACAAAACTGTTTTCATCAAGCAGCATGCTTATCCTGCTGCCTGCTGAAGTTTGTGCTGAATTACTCATTTTGCAGTCCTCCATTTTTAAATATTTTGATGGTAATTGTCTGTTTTTTAACAAACAACCACCCTACAAATCCAATTTCTGCCGATTCTAATTGTAACCTGTACAGGCCAAAATTTCAAGCACATTTTGAGGATTTTTCTTAATGAGTATTCTCGGAATAAAAAAACAGGAGATTTTGTTTCCCCTGTCTTTCCTGTGCTACCACGTTGGCCTGAAGTCTGCCTTTCGTTTCTGTTTGTATTTTTTCTCATATTCCCTGTAACGGCGGCTTACAAAACCATTAAGTTTTCTCAATTCCACCCTGTTCCCGCCTGCGTGAATCTCAAAATCCCCGTGTTTTGAAAGCCAATATTCCATCTGCGCTCTTTCCTCCCTCACAGAATCGTCCGGACACGCTTGTGTCGCTGCCATTACCACATCAATGCCCGGGCAGGCGGCCAGAAGATGACACCATTCATAAAGAAAGCCGCAGATATCACACCGTTTTACATAGGCAGAACTCCATTCATCCAGAATGCCGTCCAGGCCATACCACCAGTCGCATGCCTCTCTCTCCCAGATTGCACAAAAGTGCCCATGTACCACACATGGGTGCCAGCAGTATGGCATTGTCATCACCTCATTCTCCGGAAGATGCCTCTCCTGGAAAGCATCAAGCTCTAAAATCCTCTCTTCCATTCTGTGGATCTCCTCCCTGGAAGCGGCTTTCCCGATTATATGATAATATAGACGGTCATTCCAAAACCAGCCGTCCGTGTCCATATTCATATCGCTGTCGCACACAATCTCAATAGCGGAAAGCTCCTGGATCTCCCTCCAGGTAAAGGGGCACAGGAACATGGGATCTTCCAGAAGATAGGAATGTCCGGAGTAATCCTTATCCGGGACAACCCATTGCCCATGTTTCCATGTTTTCAGAGGAATCGCTTTTATAAAGCCTGTGGATCCGTCCTCTTTTTCAAAATAACTTCCTGCATCCTCCCAGTTTTCCGGGATTTCCCAACCCATAAATTCCAAAGCAGTCATTCATCGTCCTCCTGTTTGCTTTCCGGAAGCGCTTTTCTCATAATTTTCCCTGCACGCCTGCAATAGTCAGCATCCGTGATACACTGCCCCAAGGCTTCTGGCCTTCATCCGGTTGTAAACTCCTATGGGAATATTGCTGTCCCAGGTCTCCACAATCACCTGGCATTCTCTGCAGGCCTTCTGTTTTTCATCCTCCACAAAATCCATATTGCCCAGCCCCAGCTGCAGGTCAAAATCTATGGGCGGCGTATCTCCCTGTATATTATCCAGAGCCTCATAGTAGGCGTCCAGGGTTTCAAAGTCTCTTTCGGAGAGTGCCTCCTTTCTTTGATATGCCAGGATGCCTGCCCTGTATGTTTCATCTCCCAAAACAAAAATCTGTATATCATCCCGGCCAATCCCAAGCTTTTCAGCTTCCTCCCAGTTCCCGGCCGCCAGCCAGGGTTTCCGTACCACCTGGTTCTTCTCCAGATCATAAGGAGTAAGGATTTCCATGTCATCAGGATGGATCCCGAACTCCTTGGCCAAAGCCTCCAGCAGCTCCTTTTTCTCAGGATAGCAATCATTAAAATCCACATAAATTTTCGTGTCGGTCAGCCATGCCAGGGAATTGTCCAGCCAAATGTCCTCTCCCCAGATTTCCCTCTCGGTTCCCAGCCGTACCAGCTCTCTCACCTCCTTTTTTTCAGAGGCCAGAATGTGCTGAATCAGCCTTTCTGCACAGTCATAATAATCATTCCAGCACTCCTTCAAGAGAGCAAAGGCGTCATCTATGGTAAGCTTCCTGTCCTCTTTCTTTCCCACATAAAAGCTGACCGAGCTGGAATTGGTTACAAACCCTGTTCTGTATTTCATACCATCCCTTCCTTTCTTTTACATAAAACAATCTCCGGCCGAATGGGGCAGCCGCCCATGCACAAATCCCTTATACCGCAGCCAGGACAGGCCTCCTTTAAGATCCTTCGGAAATCCTCAAAGGCCTGGCTGTTCCACCCCTCCTCTATGGTTCCTTTCGAAAGGTCATAGGCCCACCTCTGTTCCTGATTGTCAAAGCTGCAGGGCAGCATATTCCCGTCTGACGTTATGTAGCAGCTGAACCTTCCGCCTTCGCAGGTGTCCATGGAATTCACATCCAGTTTTTTGGTGTAATTCACAACTCCGGGAATCATGCAGGAGTCAAATCCGATGCGGAAAGGAAAATCCTCCTCCTCAACCAGTTTAAAAAACGCCTTCAGCCTTCCGTCCTCCGGGCTTAAAACCTGGCCGGCCCTTCCCAGTCCCACCGGCTTGTGGAGCAGAAAAACCACCCCGTTTATTCCTTCCGGAAAATCCTGGTATTTTAAACGGCTGACAGCTTCCTCTATGGAATCCCGTCCAAGAACATAGTGAATATTGGTTGTCACCTTCTCGGCAAGAAGCAGCTCCACAGCTCTCCAGGTATAGGGACTCCGGTACCAGCTGACTGCCACGGCTCCGCAGTATTTCCCGCTGATTTTTGCCAGTTCTTCTGTCAGTCCGTATCCGGAGGTGGTAAAATTAGGAACAATCCCTTTCGCCCGGGAATACCGGAGGATCTCTTCAAACTTCTCATGCTGGTCCGGGTCTCCCGCCCCTCCCAGGGCAAACTGAAAGGTTCTGCCCTGGCATTCATCTGCAATCCTCTGAAACAGCTCCAGGCTCATGTTCTTTTTCTTCGCGTGAAGGCCGTCCTGGTAACAGCCGATTCCCGCCTTCAGACACAGCCCCTTTTTCCCATGGATGCAGTGTCCCATAATACCGATATCAATCAATTCCGGAAAATCCGCCTGGAAAGGGTCTTTTCCTTCCCTCTCCCCCTTAAGGACGGCGGTTCTCACATAGCTTCCGGTTCCCGTATGAAAACTTGAAATAAAATGTTCCCCTCTGTGATAAATTCTTTTTATTTTAATCATTGATTTTCTTCCAATCCTATCATGCCAAGTATCCGGTCTTCTGTCTCAGGGTTTGTTACAATTCTGCTGAAAATATCCGCGATTACCGACCTAAGAATCTCCGGGCTGTTTACGTTTCTCATGGCCCTGTCCAGAACCTTCTCATAGTCTGCCTTCCTCTTTATAAAAAGAAGAAACTCCGGCTGCCCTTCCTTCTCATCGTACCTCCATATCCTGGTAATCTGACTGTCATTGAAAGCCATATCCAGAAATTCTTCGCAGAACGGAACATACAGCTCCTCCATCTGTGGATAGACGTCACACTGCCGCATATACTCCATAACCTGGTCCAGCAGACCGCCTTCAAATTCATCCGGATTCTCCTCCGGTCCCCAGGTTCCCCCATAATAGCTGATGGGAAAATCCAGAATCCTGCAAGCCTCTTTTCCGCCTGTTCCGTTCACGGAGGGCACCTGAACAATGCTCACAGGCCGCTCCAGTCCAAACAGATCATAGACCCAGTCCTCAAACAGGACAAAGGCATTGTATTCCCCCTTCTCCCTGTCAGACTCCTCATATCCGATCTCAATCCTGGGCAGATGGAACCGGCTGAAATTTACCTGGAACAGCTCCATGGCCGTAAACTCTCCAAGCTTCCTGAGCACTGCCTGCCGCTCTGCCTTATCCTCCTGAAAAAGATACCGGAAAATCTCCATCAGCCTCCCAAAATCCGCATCCCTGTCACTCCAGCCTTCCAGAAAACTGAGGATATTCCCAAGCCGCTTCTCCAGAATCCTGGGACGGCACCGTCCGACAGCCTCTTCAATCTTCTGGATCTCTTCCGGAATATGGACCATCTTCCGGGGATCCGCTCCCCATCGGATATCCTCCACATCCACACAGAGGGCTTTTGCCAGACTCCGCAGGCTTTTATCCGAAAGCTGCTCTCTACCGCTGCAGGCGCCGCTGATGGTCTGACGGGAAATCCCGGAAGCATCCGCCAGCTGATTGACGTTCATGCCCCTGTATTCCCGGTACAGAGTCAGGCTGCACTTATCCTTCCCGATATCCCCAGAATTTTCCTGGGGCCAGGGCTTGGGCTCTTTATGCTGTTGGGACAGATAAAAATTCAGATACATATATCCCACAGTCCCACAGCGGGTGAGAAGATATTCCACCACCCTCTCCAAGTTCACCTCCCTCTGGTTCTCATCCTTCAGCTTCTCATCCTCCATGGCCAGATAGGCGGCAATCACAGCTGCTTTCCCCCGCAGCCTGCAGGGCGGACACTTTTTTATGGTCTCCCTGATTGTGTCCAGGATCCCCGGAATATACACCATATGCTTCTCCATTCCCTCCGGCATCACATCCTGATCCAGATCCTCCACATCCACATACAGTGCCCCTGCCAGACGGCTTAAACGGTCCGGCCCCACCTTCATCCCAAGACATGCCTCATTCACTGTCTGTCTTGAGATATGGGCCATCATCGCCAGCTCCGTGACAGAAAGTCCACGGTACTCCCTGTATAAATCCAATGGAGTACGTAAAATGTCTACCCCTTTTACTTTTTCTCTCTTCATCTTTTTTCCATCCTTTCTTTGCATGTTCTTATCTTGTGTCTTGTACAAATTTTACTATTTATTTTATTTTTGTCAAGTATTTTATTAAATTAGTTGACATTTTATTGCTTTTTAGCCTAATTTCTGTTTTTCATCCTGCCTGACCTCTTTGCCGGCGCATGCTCCCAGAAGCTTAAGCAGGGTTTCCGGATAGACTCCGCCATGCAGGCATTCCCTGGCGATTACAGCCTGGCCTGTATCCCGGATCCACAGCCAGGGATTCCTGTCGTAATCTACAGGCAGGCCGATTACCGTCTCCTGAATGACACCCTCCGGATCCCGGGCAAAAAAATTCTCCCCAATCACCAGTTCTTCCAGACATCCTTCCAAAGGCTGGTGAAACATATCCAGCAGGATTTTTGTGTCCCTGATCCTGTCCTTCTCCTCCTGGTTCAGCCAGTTCTTATCTGTCTTCATCTGATAGCAGCTGTTTCCTCTTAAAAATTGATGAACCGGCGCCAAAGACAGCCTTCTTGCCAGAATCCTTGCCAGTTCCTGCCTTTCCAGTTTCATATGCCAGCCGCTCCTGTATTCATATCTTCCTCCAATCCCGAAATTAAATCTTCTTCTGTCAGCCGCCCCCGGGTCTCTGTCCCTGGTTTCCAGTCCGTTTTTACTGGTGCGCCTGTCCCTGCTCCCGCCGCTTCGGATGGTCACACAGATGGTCCACTGCTCCTGCTGCTGCTTTCGCACCATCCAATAGCCTGTTATCTTCTTCCCATCCTTTCCTCTCTGAAACTGCTTCTCCGAATACAGGCAGAGTTCCGTAGAATGAGAAGAATCCGTCTTATATTCCAGAAGATACCCATGAGTCACCTTCTCCTGTTCCAGCATCTGCAGAATATCCCGCCGGATCCCAAGGGGAATTTCACGGAGCACGCTGTTGGCTGTCAGATCCCAGATATCCAACATTCCTTTTATATATTCCTCACGCCAGTATTGCTTATGAATGGTCTGCCGGGAAATCTTACAGGGCTTGCGCAGACTCCAGCACTCCAGTTTTTCCATGGCCTCAACAAGCTTCCGAAAGTCCACTTCCAGCCTGGCAATCTCAAAAGATTCAACCTCCCCGAATCTGGCCCGGTAAAAGGCAAGCTTCCGAATCAGGCACTCCTTGTGAGAGCCTGGCGTCTGGCCGGCATCATCCCTTTCTTTTCCCAGATGCAGCAGCATATAACAGGCCAGCAGCTGTGCCGCCTCCTGCCAGCGCCAGACCCGAGAAGCAGACAAGGTGCACAGATACAGGGTGTCTCCTATGGAAAATTCCAGCCCTTCCTCCAGGCTCCCTATGACACGGCGGCTTTCCGTGCAGAGTTCCAGATCCGTCACGACTCTTTTGGTCTCCAGGGGGCCTGTTGCAGGATTCTTAAGGAAATCCGTTTCCGCTGTGGCAAGAAGCTGCCCCAATTCCTTCAGCAGGTCTTTTTTCTCCCCTGCAAGAAGGGCAAATAAGTCTTCCCGGGTTGCCCGTCCGGTAAAGGAAATCCGTTTCAGCCGGGCGAAAAAGAAGGCAATGTTCAGCAGATCCTCTGCTCTTGTCTCTAAATCCCAATCCCCCTCCTCTGATACTTTCTGAAATCTTTTCCATTGTCTTTTCAGGGTATCCGATACCTGCCGAGAGCTGATTTTTCTTATCAGGTCAAAACTGGCCCTGGTCTCTTTTTCCGCCTTCTGGTCCGGGAAAAAGCTTCCTCTCTCCAAGCCATGGATATACATGCACAGGCCGTAGTGAAAGGCTTCCTCTAAAAGCAGCTTTTCCTCCCTGCTTCTCTTTGGATTCCTTTCCGGCACCTTCAGGGAATATTCCCTGGAAAAAACCTGACAATGGCTGCAGGTTTCCGACCACCATGTCCTGACCGTCTCAACGGCTTCCCTCAGAATCGCCTGAAACTGTCTGTCTTTCTCGTGGCCTCCATACAGAAGTTCCCTGACCGAATCCGCTGTACAGGAATATTTGGATTGCCTTCTTCTTTTCATTTCCATTTCCTCCCCTTTGGGAGCACTCCCGTTTTCCTGTCTTCCGCTTTCAGAGCCGATTTTTGGAGAGTACTCTTTGGTTTGTGTATGTGCTTAGTATATCACCTGAAAGTCTTTCTCTCAAACGCGTGATCCGGCCAGTATGTCGGATTTCTCATTTTATTTTCCACAAATTTTCCACAAAAAAAGAATGACTTTCCTCTTTCCGGCAAATTTGTCGGACTTTGGAACATCATTCTTCTTTTACTTCATCCCATAAGTACCTGATACTTCAGGAGATCCTCCGCCTGCTGCTTTCTCCCTGGAATCAGCTTTTCCATTCTTGCGCAAACCATCTTCCCGGGGAAAGTTTCCTTCTTAAATCCCCTGTGTATTTTTTAAGTATACCAAAAAAACATCTTCCCGTGAAGATTCAAAAAAGCAGAAAACTGTCGGAAGCTCCTGTTATCTTAAAAGGGCAGCCACTGCCTCCCCACCTTTTTCAGGCACCAGCCAAAGGACAAACGCTCTATGGCATCGCGCACATAGACCGGATAACGCTTTATCTCCATTCCGTCGATGGAATAGAGAATCTGCCCCACAGCTGTTCCCTGCTTTACAGGCGCCTTTAACTGATCCGGCACCTGAACCTGGACCTGAACGTTTTCGTCTTCCCTCATAAGCACCTTCAGAGTTTTTTCCTCTTCCCTCAAGTTCAGAGTCAGGCAGGCATAAGCCGGCCGGCTTACATCCCCATCCTCTGGAATCCCGTTCTCCACCGGTATTTCCTTCAGCTTTGTCTCCTGGTACACTTCCCGTTTCTGGTAATGTTCCTTTCCGTAGGAATAGAGGGCCCTGGCATCACTCCATTTGTATGTCTTATGAGGCGGCCAGCCGCAGCCTAAAAGCGCCATGGTAAAATGCCGGTCTCCATCCTCCATGGCTGCCACATAGGAGTATCCGGCCCCTCCGGTAAACCCGGTTTTGCCGGACAACACACCGTCTGCCATGGTCAGAAAAGCATTATGATTCACACAGGAATAAGCCCCTTTTCCCTCCGTGTCCATAAAATAATAGTTCTGGGTTCTGGTAATCTCTAAAAATTCTTCCTTTTTGGGAGACTGCCAGACACAGTACCGCATAATAGCCGCCAGATCCGCCCCGGTGGTGCTGTGGGCCATAGTCTTTCCGTCCTCTGTGGTTACGGAGGCATCCAGCCCGTTGGGCGTGATAAACCAAGTGTCATTGCAGCCCAGCTGCCTGGCTTTTTCATTCATCATCTTTGCAAAGCCCTCCACGCTTCCCCCCAGATGCTCCGCGATCATGACGGCGCTGTCATTGTGGGATTCCAGCATCAGAGAGTACAGCAGATCCTTCAAGTAAAAAGTCCTCCCGGCCGGCGCTCCCAGGTGGACCTTCGGCTGCCTGGCCGCATTGGCAGATACAGTTACCACATCCTCCGGATTCCCGTTCTCCAGCGCCAGAATACAGGTCATAATCTTGGTGGTGCTGGCCATAGGGCGTATCAGCTCCTCCCCCTTTCCATACAAAACCCGTCCTGTGTCAGCATCTAACAGGACGGCAGACTGGGCGTGGAGCGTTATGCCGGAAGTATTTTCCTTACGCGAGCTGCTTCCTGCCGAGTTTTCCACCGGATTTTCTATCTGGTTTTCTGCCTGGTTTTCTACCTGATTATCTATCCTGATTTCTGTCCCGGTCTCTACCGTATTCTGGGGCTGTGCGTATATTGTTTTTCCGTATAGACAGGTTATGGAAAAAGCCATAAAAATAAGGAGAAGCAACCTGTAATACAACTGTCTGCATTTCTTCAAGTTCCATCTCTCCCGAAGCGTTATTACCTATCCTATGTCTGGGTTTCTAAAGGAATGTCAGTAAATTAAAAATGCCGGTAATCGCAGCAATTAAAAAAGTGTAAAGCCAAGCTATTTCAATTAAGACTTTACACCCTTCGCTTGTACATTCAGTTGTTTCGTATTCAGTAAGATTGGAGGGACTTATGTTGTGTTCTCCTGGGCACGCTCGCGATTTCTCAAACAGCAAAAACTAAAAACGACATTGTATATAAACAGCACACAAACCTATTAAAGTAGATGCATCCCCTCCCCTTTTATGATAAAATGATCTCATAAATTATAATCATCACAAGGAGGCCCCTATGGAACTGCCCCAAAAAAGACTTATCTTCCACATCGACGTAAATTCCGCCTTTTTAAGCTGGGAGTCTGTGCACCGCCTGGAGCAAGATCCTGGGGTCCTGGATCTGCGCACCATCCCCTCCGCCGTAGGCGGCGACCAGACCTCCCGTCATGGCATTGTCCTGGCCAAATCCACCCCGGCCAAACAATACGGCATCGTCACCGGGGAGCCCCTTGCCCAGGCTTTAAAAAAATGTCCAGAATTAACCATCGTTTCCCCCCATTTCGACATTTACTTAAAATTTTCAGAAAACCTTCTTCACCTTTTAGAAGAATACACTCCTGACATAGAAAAATTCAGTATTGACGAAGCCTTCCTAGATATGACCTCCACCATACATCTATTCGGGGATCCCATAGAGACAGCCAACCTTATCCGTGAAAAAATCAATCAAAAACTGGGATTTACGGTAAATATCGGACTCTCCTCCAACAAGCTTCTGGCCAAGATGGCTTCTGATTTTGAAAAGCCCAACCGCTGTCACACCCTGTGGGAAGAAGAAATCTCAGCCAAGATGTGGCCTCTCCCGGTCAGAGACCTGTTTTTCGTAGGCCGTTCCGCAGAGAAAAAAATGCAGGCCATCGGAATCCATACCATAGGAGACCTGGCCCACACCAATCTTCAGATATTAAAATATCATCTGGGCGACAAATATTCCTCCCAGATTTTTCGCTATGCCAACGGCATCGACGACAGCCCCGTCGCAGAAAAAGAACCGGTCAGCAAAGGCTACAGCAACGAAATCACCCTGTCCCAGGATGTCTCCGACTATGACACTGCCTGCCAGGTAATCCTGTCCCTCTGCGAAACTGTAGGCATCCGCTTAAGAAAAGACAACGTACAGTGCAACTGTGTCTGTGTAGAGCTGAAAGACTGGAATTTTCACGCCCGCTCCCACCAGACAACCCTGGACACTCCAACCGATTCCACCACCATCCTATACCAAAACGCCTGCAGACTGTTAAAAGAATTCTGGGATCTGACCCCCGTACGCCTAATCAGCGTCCGCGCCAGCCGAATCTCTGATGACGGTTTCACCCAGTTGTCCCTATTTAATTCCAAACGAAATCAAAAGCTGGAACAAATGGACAAAGCCATCGATGCCATCCGCGGAAAATACGGCATCGACAGCATCAAGCGGGCCAGCTTCCTGACTCCCGGTTCCATCGTAGACCACGCTTCCAGCAAACAAAAACTTCCTCCTGGCAGGTCATCCCCTTAATACCCCATTATTCCTCCATCATCTCCAAAAACTTTTTAAACTCCTCCTTCGCCTCATCGATTATCCCCTGATCATACGTATTCAACGCCTTTTCAAACTTCCGAATAGCCGTCTCCACAAACAGTCTGTCGTCTCCCAGACTCTCCTCATACACCCTTTCCCCCCGAAGGAGAAGATACTTATTCTCCTCCCTGTCTCTCGGATGAATCTTCAGATAGGACAATGTCTTCAGCCTCTCTTCAATCTCTTCCTCCGTCATATCCACATCCTGCCCCAGGAATACTTTCTTCATCACCTTCTCCGTAGACACAACCTTGACCTCAACCTCCAAAATCGAGTTAATATCATACGTATAAGTTACATCCACCGCTTCCTCCCCCGCTTTCGCCGGAGGAATCTCGATCAGCAATTCTCCCAAAGACAGATTATTGGCGGCAAACCGGCTCTCCCCCTGGAGGACATTGACCCGTATCTTATCCTGATTATCCCTCACTGTATAAAGACGTTCCGTCCTGCTGGCAGGAATCACCGTGTTCCGGTCAATAATCGGACAGAACACCCCCTGTTCAAACTGATGATTCTCCCATTCCCTCACCACTTCCGTTCCAAGGGTAAACGGACACACATCCGTAAGAATCACCTCTTTGATGGCATCCTTCCGCTCCTTCATAGCTCCCTGAACCGCCGCCCCCAAAGCCACAGCCTCATCCGGATTGATATTGGTATCCGGCAGCATCTTAAACAGCTTGCTCACAAAACGCCGGACAACAGGACTCTTTGTCGCCCCTCCTACCAACACTACCTTATCGATATCAGCCAGCCGGATATGAGCATCTGCCAGGCTTCTCTTCACCGGCTTGCGAATCCGCTCCAACAGCTCCCCGCAGGCCTCCTCATACTTGGGCAGCTCCACCTCCATCTCATAAACCTCTTCCCCGATCTTGCAGCGCATTTGAGACACTTTTTTTTCTGAAAATCCCAGCTTGCACTGCTCCGCTTGTTTATGGATATGACGCAGATTCTTCTCACTCAAAGACAGTCTGTCCAATTTCCTGTGCTTCTCAAAGAACATATTTTCCAAAACTGCCGTAAAATCCTCGCCTCCCAGGAAATTATCACCAGCCACTGCCCGCACTTCCAGAATCGTGTCATAAAGCTCCAGTATTGACACATCAAAAGTGCCGCCGCCCAAATCAAACACCAGAAATCTGGCCCGCTCCTTGCTCTGATACAAACCATAAGCAATAGCCGCCGCAGTAGGCTCGCTGATAATCCGCTCCACTTTAAGCCCTGCCAGTTCCCCTGCTCTCTTGGTGGCTCTTCTTCTGGCATCATTAAAATAAGCCGGAACGCTGATTACCGCCTCTGTCACCTCTTCTCCCAGAAAGCTTTCCGCATCCTCCTTCAGAGCACGAAGCACCAGAGCCGACAATTCCTCTGCCAGAAACGTCTTGTGAAGCAGCTTAAACTGCCTTTTGCTCCCCATGTCCCGCTTAAATACACTGGCGGCGCTCTCCGGATACAAGAGCATCCGTTCCGCTGCCAATTCCCCAATATAAATCTGTTCCTCCTCGTCAATACTGACTACGGAGGGGGTCAGATTCTTTCCCAGCCTGTTAGGAATAATCTTCGGACCTTCCTCCGTAAAATATGCCACCAGGCTGTTGGTAGTACCTAAATCAATTCCAATTATCATATATCTATCTTCCTCCGCCTCTCATTCCTGTCTCTGATTTTCATTCATCCTGGCAAAAGATTCTATCTCCTTTTACGCATCAGTTCCTTTACTTTCTCCATGGAAATCTTTGAAACCAGATCCTGATCGTTCACCTCATAGGCTTTCTCATAAAATTCCAGTGCCTTTTCATATTCGCCTGTGGTTTCATAGTATCTTCCCAGATACTGATACGCCTCAAAACATTCTTTATGACGGCAGTGACGGCAGCGCCAGCATTGGGTCATCTGCCGGAACATGGTAAGCCCTTTCTCCGTCTCTCCCAGACAGATATATATCCATCCAAACCGCATAAGTCTGGCCGGGCGGTACTGAAGATAATCCAGATAATTCGCTTCCGTACCATTTCCCGCCTTATTAAAATGCTCCAATGCTTTTCTGGCAAACAGCCTGGCATTATCTTTCTTCCCGATTGTAAAATACAGTGCCGCCATCTTCCATTCCAGTTCATGACGATCATCATCATCTGTCGCGGTAGAAAGTGCCTTCTTATAATAATACTCCGCCTTTTTTGTATCTCTTAACACATGTCTGTAGAAATAGGCCAGATCGCTGAACCGGTCAGACTTGTTCTCCTTGGACGCTTTGCGGATACCTTCTTCATAAGTCTGAATGGCCAGCTTCCTCTTCCCCTGAAGAAAATAGATATTGGCCGTATTCTCATAGTAATCATCCAGCCCCGGCTCCATCTGAAAATATTTCAGAGCATTGTCATAATCGCCTATGTACTGATACAAAAGTCCGATTTCCTTACGGAAAACCTTCCGGTCCGGAAACATTTCCAGATCCTTCTCATAACACTGGATGGCTTTCTCGTATTGCTTCAATGCCTCATAGCAGTCTGCCATATTGCTGTAGGGAAGCACGCTCTTATCCTCCCCCATACACTCCACGGACTTTTCCAGACACTCGATTGCTTTCTCAAACTGCCCCATGTATTTGTAGCAACAGCCCATGTTGTTGTAGGAAGCCCAGTCATTCTCCACATACTCCAAAGCTTTCTCAAAATCTCTGATAGCTTCCTTAAGTTTATAGGCACTCATATAGATTCTGCCCCGCTCCACCAGGTAATAGCAGTTTTCCCTCACGGCCAGCTGCCGGTTGATATAACTTAAAGCCAGTTCAAAATCCGCCTTATCATAGAACCGGTTGTAACGGTCCTTGTAATAATTGGCTATCTTTTCACAGGCATCCCTGTATCCTTCCTTGTATTCCAGAGCCTTTTTATAACACTCCATGGCCAGTTCCTTTAGTCCCATCTCCTCCTGACATACACCGCAGTTATAGTGGAGGGACGGAGATTCTCCGTAATCCGCACTGGCAATGTTATATTCCTCCAGGGCCTTCTTGTATGCCTTTTTATCCAGATAAATGTGTCCCCCTACCATATGGTACTGCATTCTGTCCGGATTCTTCTCGATGGCAAGATTCAGATACTCCACCGCCTTATCCAAATCCCCGTCATCCCAGTAAAGCAGGGCAAGCTCATACTCCATCTCCGAAAGGTCCTCGATATCCGTCTCCGGACTTTTCACGGTCTCTAAAAGCCCTCTGATAATAGAAAACGGCAGCTCCCTGTCTTCCTTCTTCTCCGCCAGATTTCTCAGGATTTTCACCTGATACAGCTTCATATTGTCAGAGAATTCAACTCCATTTTCCTGTGCTCTGTCCAAAACGCCTTTGGCGTCCTCGTACTGATCATGGTAAAAAAATGTCTGAGCCGCCAGAAGATACGGCTTATAATATCCATTGTAAAGATTGATGGCATTGTAATAATCATCCACCACCTGCTGCCCTTTCTTCAGCTTGTATGCAGCCTCCTGCCGCTGCAGGTACGCCGGAAAATACCGTTCATTCTCCTTGATTACCTGATCGCAGCCGTCAATACATTTCTCATACTCTTCATAGGTAAACAGCATGTAGGCTTTATACTGCATGGCAGAAACCATGTCCTCCTGATTCTTTGCCACCCGGATAGCCTGCTCCACATAATCCATAGCCTGCTCCCTGTCTCCCATCTCATGACAGCATCCGCTTAGGATGTGGCAGGCGCGGAACTCTCTGCTTCTTCTCTTTTTATGTTCTTCTTCATCATCTTCCGGAGTCTGGCGAATCAGTTCCAGCCACCTCTTTAACTGGGGACAGGCCCTCTCATACTTGTCAGCCCGGTAAAGCACCCGGCCGAAAAGATTGGTATACTCATATTCCTGTTCTTCATCCGGGGTCAGCTTCTCTAAAATAGAGATGGCTTCCTCAGACTTCTCGTTTTGATAGTAACAGCGGGCCAGTTCGATGGCATCTTCAAATTCCAAGCCCACACCCTGTTCTTCTGCTTCCTTCTTCGTTTCATCATACTCTTTAATCAGAGCGTCATTGGCCGCATGAAGGTATCCGATCACCTGTTCGTCATTGCCGTCTACATCCAGAAGCTCCAGCATCTTTTCCTTGGCCTGACGGTATTCTTCCTTTTTCATCAGATAGCGGACAATGTAAAACTTTGCCATATAGTGAGTAGGATATTTCTTCAGAATCTTTTCCCACAGCCTGGCCGCTTCCTCCTCCTGGCCCATGGTCCATTTTCCCATACCGCAGTGAAGCTGCACATAGCTGTCCTCTCCGTAATGCTCCAAAAGATCCCCCATGATCCGCGCTGCTTCCTCTCCTCCAGGAGTTTCTTCTAAAGTCTTACCCTCCGGCATCTCCGGCTTTGCTTTCTCCATCAGCGTGTAGAGAACCCGCAGCATCTCCACATCCTGATAAGGGTGGTAGATACCAAAAGCCTCCAAAGCATCCAGCTTTTCTCTGCATTCTCTGATCTCTCCCTGATCGATGAGACGCTTCACTCCCAGGAAATTGCGGATATAAGCGTCTGCATCCATCTGCTCTTCGTCCAGGATTTTGAAGAGAGAATAATTGATAAATTCTTCATTTTGAATGTAATATGTCACATAATTCAAAAAATCTTTAGGAAACTGCTGTTCTAAATTTTCCCTGTCCTCTATAATCTGGAACTGTTTATCCACAAGCTTCCAGATTACATTAGGAAGATAAATATGATCCATGAAATAGGCCAGCATGGCTTCCCTGGCCTGAAGGGAGGTATCCAGATCCTCACAGATCGGATCATCCAGAATTTCCTTCCATGCCTCCGGCTGACAGCGGGTGTAAATATTTTTGTATACCAGGTCCGCACGGTCAATCCATTTATCGATATCTGTCTTCTCGCTTTGGGCCTGTTCTTCCGGTTTTCTGGCCCAGGCGACGGCAGTCTCATAGGCTTCCCTTAAACGCTTAAACCCTTCTGGGTCATCCTCTGGATTAGTCTGTTTTAACAGTCCTCTGTAGGCCTCCTGGATCGCTGGTTCTTCTTTCGTCTCCTTCAATCCCAGAACGTGAAACGCCATTTGTTTTTCCATCTTGTACCCTCTCCTTTGGATTTATGTCTGAAATTTCCCTTAAGCCGTAGTAAATCTTCATGCGTCCGACGGTAACCGCAACGCTTTTACTATACATTTTACCACCTCACATATTCTTGTCAATGAGGTTCTTCTATGTTAAAATCTTCATATGAAAAAAACACTTACTTATCATATCACAACCCCCGATATTTCTCAAACAGTTGAGCAATTTTTAAGAAAGCAGGGATATTCAAAGCATCTGTTAATCCGCCTGAAGCAATCTCCCATGGGACTTTCCGTCGGAGGGGAAGCGGTCTGTTCCAATCACCGTCTCTGTGAAGGTGAAATTCTTGAAGTACGGCTGGAGGAATCCGCAGATTCCCAACATATCGTCCCTACTGCCATGGCTTTGGATATCGTCTATGAAGACGAGGACCTTTTGGTAATCAACAAACCGGCCGGACTTCCTATCCATCCCTCCCAGGGGCATTATGAATATACTCTGGCCAACGGAATGGCGTATTATTTCCGGCAGAAGGGTGAGCCTTTTATCTGCCGGGTTGTCAATCGGCTGGACAGGGATACCACCGGGCTTTTGATTGTCGCACGACATGGACTCAGTTCTGCCATCTTATCGGAAATGGTAAAAAACCGGCAGATACATCGGGAATACCTGGCAGTTGTCTCCGGAATAACGGATGCCGGAGGATGCATCGATGCCCCCATTGCCCGGGCGGAAGACTCCACGATTATGAGGACGGTGGATCTGATACGGGGAGAAAGGGCCTGTACCCGCTATCGCCTGGTTTTCTATAATCCGGAGATCGATTGTTCCCTGGTCGCTCTGACTCTGGAAACCGGCAGAACCCATCAGATTCGAGTCCATATGAACTATATCGGCCATCCCCTTTTAGGGGATTTCCTTTACAATCCGGATTACCGTTTTATCAGAAGGCAGACCCTTCATTCCCACCGGCTGGCATTTGAACATCCCATAACAAAAGAACCCATGACTTTTGAATCAGAACTTCCGGAGGATATGAAGTTTATCTATCCTTTGGATTCTCTCTCATACAAAAAACGGACATGCTCATAAACCTCCCGAAAGTCAATGGTAAATCCATCCTCCCAGATGCCCACGGGAATCTGGGAGTCAAAACTATAGATAACAGGAAATTCTTCTTTCTGGAAACGGTAGACCAGCACCTTCTGGCGGTCCGGGTCGATGAGCCAGTATTCCCGGACTCCGGCGGCCATGTACTTGTTCAGCTTGATTACAGAATCTCTCTTGGAAGATGACTTGGAGAGAACTTCAATCACAAAATCCGGAGCGCCGTAGATGCAGCGGTCAATGATCTTATCCCTGTCACACACAATCACCACATCCGGCTGAACCATAGTCCTGTCATCGCAGTCAAGCTGGACGTCAATGGGAGAAATGATCGGAAGGCACTGTCCTTTTTTTTCCAGAACATGGGTCAAAAGCTTGGTATAGATGAGTCCTGCAATCAATTGATGAAAGGATGTAGGAGAGGCCATATCGTAGAGCACTCCGTCAATCAGTTCTACCCTTTTCTCTTCAGGAATCTGATAATAATCCTCCAAAGTATATTCCCCCTGCTGCTTTATACCATAAAAGGCCTGAGGTTCCGAGACATAAGAAGGCTTTGAAGTCCCAAGTACCTTCTCCAGCTCTGCTAGTGTATCATATCTGGGAGATGCAGTGACTCCGCTGAAAATCTTCTGCACGGTACCGAGAGGTACTCCTGATAATTCTGCAATCTGTGCATACGTATATCCCAGCTCTTTTTTTCGCTCTTTCATCTCTTTGACCGTCATGGCGTACTCCTTTCCCGATAAAAAGAATCGATAAATTTTCTTTCTTATAATACTATGTCCACAGCACTCAGGCTGCGGATAAGTGATATGTTTTCTTAATTATACCACAGTATTTTCCATATTTCAACCGCAAATTATCCGTTTGAAGTGCAAATATATCCGTCTTTGGAAACAAAGAAGTTCTTTCGCTTTATCTGCGAAGTCCTTTGGGATAATGATTTTTCAGCATATTTCCCGCCAGCTTTGCCCATCCTATGGAACAATTGTCAACCAGCATAAGGACCCAGCCCTTTTCCAAAAGCGATGTATGTACTCCCTCCAGGCAGCCAAGGTCTATGGTCTCACCGCTTAAATATTTCCGAATCAAAGATCCGTCTCCTCTTAAAGACACCCACTGTCTCACCTGTTCCTTTTTCAAATACAGCGCCAGACTGTGAGAGGGTTCAAATCTGTTTTTCTTGTATTCTCCCAGATGGAGTCCTGGCCGCAGCACTTTTAATCCTTTGATATCCGCCATTTCTGAGGGGATCACGTAAAGCTGCTCTCCAAACATCATCGGTCTGCCGGTTTCCCAGACAGAACGTTCCGCTTTCACAGCCTCCACGTTTCTGTCTATGGATGATATGAAAAGTTCGGTTTCCGCAAATTGCCGCCACTTCTCCCATACTTCCCATACTCTTTTATCCTTTTTCCTCCCTTTCTCTTCTGCTCCTCTGTTTTTTTTATGGTGAATTTCTCCAGGCAAATCTGCAGTTTTACGCTTCTGCTCCAAATTTTCTTTTCTTAAAACTGCCAGAAAATGTCCCTCCCCCTTTGTCTTATGAGGCCAGATCCGGAAGGTCTTTGACAGTTTTTGCATTCCAGCCTCTATCCACTCCGGCCGTCCATGGCCGAAGAAAGAAAATCCGTCCGGAACGTCCTCCTCCAGCACAAACTCATGATGCTGTTTTAAAAACGCCTGAATGCTTCCTTCATTTTCTTCCGGAGAAAAGGTGCAGGTAGAATAAACCAGCCTTCCTCCGCTTTTCAGCATGCCGGCGGCATGATTCAGAAGTTCTGCCTGACGTCCGGCGCAGAGCCGTACATTTTCCGGGCTCCACTCCTGGCGGGCCTGCTGATCTTTCCGAAACATCCCCTCCCCGGAACAGGGAGCATCCACCAGGATTTTATCAAAAAATTCCGGAAAATGATTCAAAAGCGTTCTGGAATCCTCGTTGGTCACCACAACATTCCCAATGCCCATCCGCTCCACATTTTGAGACAAAATTTTTGCTCTAGCCGGATGAATCTCATTGCTTACCAACAGCCCGGTCTGATTCATCCGGCCGGCAATCTGTGTGGTCTTCCCGCCGGGAGCCGCACACAGGTCCAGTATGATTTCTCCCGGCTTTGGATTCAGAAGCTCTGCCGCCGCCATGGCGCTTGGCTCCTGGATATAATAGGCTCCAGCCTCATGAAGCGGATACTTCCCGGGTCTTGCCTGCTCTTCATAAAAATACCCCTCTCTGGCCCACGGAATCTTTTCAAGGTCAAACCGCTCCTCGATCCCCGTCCTGTCCATGTCCAACCGGCTTCCGTTTTGTCCTTCTTTCCCCTTCCCATCTTCCGCTTCCCATTTCAGAGGATTCAGGCGAAGCCCTAAAACCCTATCTCTGTCATAGCTTTCTATAAATGCCGGATATTCCTCCCCCAAAAGCCTCTTCATCTTCTCTAGAAATGCTTCCGGAAGAGGGATCTGTTGTTCTTTTCCCATCTTGTCTTACCTCTTTTCCTACAGTTCCTAACCATTTACAACAGTCTACCATATCTTTGGCGATAATACTATTTTTCTTTTGCAAACCTCCTGCAACAGAACAGGCAGACGATATCGTTACCGTCTGCCTGCCGTCAGCACCCACCGGGTGCGTTCTTTTCCCTCTCATCCATCATCTGATGCAGCTTCCCAAAGGCCTCTTTAATCCCTCCGACCTGGTTGATCAGTCCCTGTTTTACCGCTTCCTCCCCTACCAGCACAGTTCCCAAGTCTCTGGTCAGCATCTCTGTATTCAGCATCAGCTTTTTTACTTGGTCGTAGGCAATGGATGCATGTTTGGAAATAAAACCGATAATCCTATCCTGAATCATCTCAAAATATTCATAGGTCTGGGAGGCGCCGATTACCATTCCTGTCATGCGCACCGGATGGACCATTATCGTTCCCGTGGGCACAATAAAAGAGTAATCTGTGGAGACTGCCAGCGGTACACCGATAGAGTGGCTTCCCCCGAGAACCAGGGAAACCGTAGGTATACTTAGGGAAGCAATCATCTCCGCAATGGCCAGACCTGCATCCACATCTCCTCCAGAGGTATTCAAAAGCACCAGCATTCCTTTTATCTTATCGTCATCCTCCAACTGTGCCAGCATAGGCAGAACGTGGTCATACTTCGTGGTTTTGCTGTTGCTGGGGGCATTCTCATGTCCCTCCACTTCCCCGATAATGGACAACAGATGAATCTTCTTTTTTCCGTTCTCTTCCAGAGTTACCTGCCCGTATTCTTCCAGTTTCTCGTCCTGTTTCTCTTCAATCTCTTTTTCGTTCTTTTTCTCGTCCTGATTCATGGAA
Source organism: uncultured Hungatella sp. (assembly GCA_910588325.1). GTDB lineage: Bacteria > Bacillota > Clostridia > Lachnospirales > Lachnospiraceae > UBA3402. Next base: position 41,896 of record CAJUPP010000012.1, on the reverse strand, counting down.
ACACTTCCTTTCACGTATTGAGATCATAATACGTTTTCAGTTTGCGCATTTCCGTAAATCCTATTCTATTTACGATAAAGTTCCTGAATTCCGCCTTTAATAATCCCCCTGTTTCAACAGTTTCCTGATGAATGCAAAGGTCCGTTTCTCTCCTTTTTTGCTCAGCATTACCAGAAGCTTTTCCAGCAATTTCCTGGTCTCCGGATGAATTACAATAAATTTTTTCTCTCTATGATAGTATTCCAGAGGACTGCTGTCCGTATAATCCTTCCCTTTATAAACTTTGCAGGCAGCAATCCGGTCCATCATCATCTCCGCCACATAGTTAATTGGCATTTTATGTCCCACCAGCCCTTTGGACTTGTCAATAGAAAAATCAATCCAGTACTCAAAATGATGTTTATTTCTCCCTTTGTGATGAAACCATGCTTTAGAAAATCCGTACGCTTCCCTTTCCGCCGCGTTGGGACTTCGGTTTCCCTGATAAAACCGGACTCCTGTCCAAAACTCCTCCGGAGAATATTTGGACAAGTCATGGAGCAGGCCCTGTTTAAAAAGTCCCACCTTAAAACAGCCTTCCATAACCAGAAGCTTATGTTCTGTTATCGTCTTAAAATGATTCCAAACATTGGAACTTTTCATGTTTTCACCATTCCTTTCCTAACCCCGCAATATATTTTTATACCAGAATACTAAAAAGATTTGACACTTTTTTACAATTATGCTATTCTTAGGACAGTTGCAAATAGTTTGCAACGTGACTCAATCTTTTTTTATTTTTGGAGGTATCAACATGAGCAAAGGTACAGTTAAGTGGTTCAATAACCAGAAGGGCTACGGCTTTATCTGTGATGAAGAAGGCAAGGATGTCTTTGTACATTACTCTGGCCTGAACATGGAAGGCTACAAGACCCTGGAAGAAGGCGCTGAAGTAGAGTTCGATGTAATCGACGGCGCCAAGGGACCACAGGCTACCAATGTAACAAAACTTTAATCATCTAGTTATCAGTGTACCTTTTCGTGTAATATAGATTTTGTAAAAGAGCTACACCGTGGTTGATTACAAAAAGAGCCACCCAGGGGGATGGTTCTTTTTGTTTTTCCTCCTCTCCCGGCCTCCTGTCAGCCCTTGGCGTCAGCGGGCTGTCTTTGCCATCAGTTCTTCCAGTTCAGGGACCGAAAAACTGTAATTCCTGTTACAGAAATGGCAGCTAATCTCCACCGGCTTTCCGTCGTCAATCATGCTCTGTAATTCTTTCCGTCCAATACTGATTAAAGCCTTCTCCACTCTGGCTTTGTCACAGTTGCAGAAAAAACGGGTCACCAGTCTGTCCATGATTTCCAGATTCAAATCTCCCAAAAGCCTTTCCAGTATCATCTCCGGTGTCAGTCCCTCATCCAGCAAAGAAGTGACAGAAGGCAGTCCCTTTAACTTTGCCTCCAGATTTTCAATGATATCCTCCGCTGCTCCCGGCATCAGCTGGATGATAAACCCTCCGGCCTGTTTCACCGTGTTGTCCTTATTCATCAGAACCCCAAGGGCAACCGTTGATGGCGTCTGCTCCGAAGTGGCATAGTAATAAGTCAAGTCCTCCGCAATCTCCCCTGTCACCAAAATGGTCTGGCCCACATAGGGCTCCTTTAACCCGATATCCTGAATCACGCTTAAGACGCCGATCCCCAGCGCGCCTCCCACATCCAGCTTTCCCTTAGCATTGGCAGGAAGAATCACCATGGGATTGTAAGCATACCCTTTTACATTTCCCTTGGAATCTGCCGTCACAGTCAGGCCTTCAATCGGTCCGTCTCCCTGAATCTTAATGGTTAAAAGGTCATCCTCCCCCTTCATCATACTTCCCATCATCCCTCCGGCAGTTAAAAGCCGCCCCAAAGCCGCCGTTGCCACAGGGCTGGTATTATGGCACTTTCTGGCAGTCTCCACCAATTCTCTGGTTGTTGAGGCAAATGCACGTATCTGCCCCTCTGCCGCAGTTGCACGAACGATATAATCTGTCATTCTCTGTTCCTTTCTTTCTAACATCCTTTTTTAACGCCTGGCCTTTCCACGCTCCCTTACCACCACATAGACCCTTTCGCTGTCCTCTTTTGGCTCCTCCCTGGTAAATGCATCATAGACGGCTTCCAGCTTCATCCCCGCCTCTGCCACAGCCTGTCTGATTTCCTCCAAAGTATAAGCTTTCTGATAGTGAGTCTCCTCAAACCTTTGGTACAATCCTCCCTCTACCTCAATAAACAGAGTCAAATCATACTCATTAATTCTTTCTTCCTCATCAAAAACATTATCCCAGATAAAGCAACAGTCCTCCCTGCTTTCGGCAATGGTACTGTCTCCGATTACATCTCTGTATTTGTGAAGGGTATTTAAATCAAAAATAAAAATCCCCTCTGGATCTAGATAATTATTTACCAGCGACAAGGTGTGTACCAGTTCCTCATACTCCGTAAGATAATTCATGGAGTCGCAGATACTAACTACGGCAGCTACGGTTCCGTACAGTTCAAACTCCCGCATATCCTGAAGCAGATAGAGAATATCAGATCCTGACTTTTCCCGCTTTTCCATGGCAATCTGAAGCATATCTTCTGCATTGTCCACGCCGATCATATCATAGCCCCGTCCGGCCAAAGCTTCCGTCAGATTTCCGGTTCCACAGCCCAAATCCAGCACCAGGCCGTCCTCTACTCCGTACTCTTTCAATAACTCCCACAGATACCCTGCCCACTCTTCATAAGGAACATTATCCATAAACCTGTCATACACTGCAGCAAACCCCGTATATGCCTCCATCTCCTGCCCTTTCCTTTCCCGGAACGTCTCACTGCCTGCCGGCCTCTACCTGTCCTGTGAAGATCTCAACTCTCCTGAAAGTATACTACCTTTTCTCTTCTTTGTAAAGGAACTAACCAATTGTTCTTGACATCCCAAAACACTGTCACGTATAATAGCTACTGTAAATGCACCATACTAAATTATGGAAGAAAGGAAGATCGCAGTGAGACAGTTTTTTGGTATGAACCAGCAGGGGGATCTGCGGGCCGCCCTTCAGGGGCTTCGGGATCCTCAGTTGATTATGCTGATGTCAAATAGCCGCCAGTTTGAGGAACACGTAAAAGAATTAGAGAAGCTTTATCCTCAAGTCCCCAGCATCGGCTGTATCGGAATGTGCTATGATACAAGAGTGGCCGAAAATGGCGTAGGCGTGGTTGCTTTCCTGGACGGAGTAAACGCCGCAGCCAATGTACTGGAGCAGGTAAGCCTTATGCCGGTCAAATACATTCGAAGACTGGAGGAGGATTTACGGAAAGTTCGTGCTTTTGAGTCAGACACCATCTGCATCGATTTCTGTTCCGGCAATGATGCCTGTGTTCTGACCACCATACATACTGCCCTGAGACGCCAGAATATTTCCCTGGTAGGCGGAACCGGCGACGGAGGCAAAGTATCTGCCAACGGCAGGGTTTATGAAGACAGTGTGGCTTACGCCCTCATAAAAAATCAGAACGGCAAGGTCAAAGCATACAAAGAAAACATCTATCACCCCATGGGAAACTACCGTTTCATCGCCTCGGATACGGACAAAGCAAACTACAAGATGGGGGCTCTCAACGGCCAGTCGGCAAAACAGGTATATCAGAATATTCTTCATATTTCAGAACAGCAGATTTTAACTCAGACTTTCAAAAATCCATTCGGAAAGATCAATGGGGAAGAAACCTGCATCATTTCCATCAAGGGAGTAAATGGAAATGCTCTGTCCTGCTTCAGACAGGTCAATGACTCCGATGTGTTAAGTCTTTTGGAACTAGGAGATTATAAGGCCATCGTAAAAGAAACCATCGGAAAAATATGCCGGGATTTTCCCAGACGTTCCGCAGTATTCTCTGTTAACTGCCTGTTCCGGTATAAGCTGTTCAGTGAAAGCGGCTATATGCAGGAATATTTAAACGAAATGGGCGCTTTGGGCAATCATGCCGGACTGGTAGGGTACGGAGAGCATTATAATAATCAGTTTGTCAATCAATCCATGACATGCGTTGTATTTGAATAGAGGGGGGAGAATAAGACATGCTGTTTCGAAAAGAGAATAAAAAAGATTCAGGAAAAACTTCCGGCACCCAAAAGGATTTGTATCCGATTCTGTATGTCATTGACAGTTTAAAGCAATATCATACGGACCTTGTAAACAAAGAAGTGCAGTCCCTGCTGGAGCTAAATCTTATCGGCAGCTCCTTTGACAGTGTTCTCACAGAAGCCAATCATTTCCAGGAAAAACTGGAGAATATGGGCCAGAATTTCGCAAGCGTTCAGGAAACGTCCGAACAGTTTATAACGGTAAAAGAAGATATCACCCACTCCGTAAGTCAGGCCCAGGATGAGGTAGAAACCTTAAAGAACAGCTCTCTGGAGGTGGAAACTCACTTTGGAGAAATGGGCAGCACCTTTCAGTCTTTACAGGGATCTGTCGAACAGATTAAGCAGAGAATGAGCCGGATCGTCTCCATTGCAGACGAGACCAACATCCTTGCCATCAACGCTTCCATCGAGGCTGCCAGAGCCGGTGAGAAAGGAAACGGGTTTGCCGTAGTTGCCACAGAGGTAAAAAAACTGGCCGATGAAATCAAGGAACTGGCGGCACAGGTAGATTCGGACATCAAGGATGTGGAGAACGGAACCGATCAGTTAAGTCAGCGCATCGATACCTCGCGGGAGGCCCTGGAGCGCAGCCTTGACAAGGTTCAGGAAACTTATGAGATGTTTGACCAGATCACCCACGCTGCAGAGGGTGCCACCTCCGTACACGGGCAGATCTCGCAGGTAATCGGAGAATCACGGTCAGCACTGGGAGCTCTGTGCGGCTTTTTTGATAAGATGAAGACGCAGTACCAGGAGGTCGTAAAGCATATCACGAAAGCAAGCCGCCTTGGAACCACCAAAAGCGCCATGTTCGAAGACATCGACAACCTGATGGCTCAGGTTCCTCCTATTATTAAAAACTAAAAATCCTTTAACATCAGGAAAGGCCGGATAACAATTCCCTTGTCATCCGGCCTTGTTTTGCTTTTTTGCTTCTACCCGCTGTTTTTGTCCAGGTTTTACTCCTCTCCATCCTCCAGCTGAGCGGCTACGGCTTCCACATCTACATCTGCCACATCCTCATCTGCAGCCTCTTCCCTTGCCTGTGCCTCAACTGCAGCCTGAAGTGCCTTGATGCTTAAACTGATCTTTCTGTCCTGCTCGTTAAAGTCTACGATCTTGGCCTCAATCTCCTGACCGATGGACAGCACATCCGCCGGTTTTTCCACATGCTCTCTGGAAATCTGAGATACATGAAGCAGTGCGTCCACACCCGGCTCCAACTCCACAAAGGCGCCGAAATCCGTCATACGGGCAACACGCCCCGCAACAACATTCCCCACCGCATACTTGGAAGCTGCATCTGCCCATGGGTTCTGATCCGGGAACTTAAGGCTTAACGCAATCTTCTCACCGTTGATATCCTTAATCAGGGTAGTCAGCTTCTCCCCTGCCTTAAATACCTTCTTCGGATTCTCCACACGTCCCCAGGACATCTCGGAGATATGAAGCAGACCATCCGCTCCGCCTAAATCAATAAACGCACCGAAGTCCGTCACATTCTTGATAACGCCTTCTACCACATCGCCTACCTGAATCCTCTCAAACAGCGCTTTCTGCATCTCAGCCTTTCTGGCTACCAAAAGCTGCTTGCGATCGCCGATGATTCTTCTTCTGCGGGGATTGAATTCCGTAATTACAAACTCAATCTCCTGCCCTGCATACTTGGACAAATCCTTCTCATAGATATCGGATACCAGGCTGGCCGGAATAAATACTCTGGCCTCCTCCACAACAACGCTTAAGCCGCCGTCCAACACCTGGGCTACCTTTGCCGTAAGTACTTCCTTATTGTTAAATGCCTCTTCCAGTCTCTTGTTGCCTCTGTCCGCTGCAAGTCTCTTGTAGGACAGTGCAACCTGGCCCTCGCCGTCGTTTACCTTTATGACTTGGGCTTCCAGTTCATCACCTGGTTTTACTACGGTGGTGAGATCGACTCCCGGCTCATTGGTATATTCATATCTGGGAATAATACCATCGGATTTATAACCGATATTCAAGACGATTTCATCCTCTTTCACGTCAATGACCTTTCCAGTGACAACCTCTCCTGCACGTATTGTTTTTAATGATTCCTCCAATAATTGTTCAAACTCGTTTAACTGCTCTGACATTAGTATGAACCTCCTCAATGATTTTCTTGGGGGTAGATGCCCCTGCTGTAATACCTACGCTGCGCACAGAATTTACACTTTCAGGATCCAAATCGTCCAGTGTTTGAATGTAATAAGTGTTCTTGCATTTGTTCTGACATATCTCATATAGCTTACGGGTATTGGAACTGTTTCTCCCGCCAATAACAATCATGGCGTCTACCTCAGAAGCTATATGTCCCGCTTCCACTTGTCTTTCCTGTGTTGCATTGCAAATCGTATTTAAAGTAATTATATCATAACCCTTTTTAGAAAATTTTTCAACTAAATCTTTAAATTTATTGTAATTAAATGTCGTCTGGGAAACAATGCACAGTTTCTCGCCCGGAACCAGAGGCAGACAGTCAATCTGATCCTGGTCTTTTACCACCAATGTCCTGTCATCCCCCCATCCTTTGATTCCTTCCACCTCGGGATGAGTCTCGTCTCCGATGATAATGACCCTTCGGCCCTCTTTGTTCTGTTTTATCATGATCTGGTGAATCTTCTTAACGAAAGGACAGGTGGCATCCACCAGATGGAGCCCTTTCTTTTCTATCAGGTCATAGACCTGCCTTCCCACACCGTGAGAGCGGATAATTACAGTGCCTTCTTTTAAAGCCTCTAACTCCTCCCTGGAAGCAAGTACCTTCACCCCTTTTTCCTCCAGATCCCGCACCACTTCCTCATTATGGATGATGGGCCCCAGGGTGTAGATCGTCCCCGTTCCATGTTCAATCTGGTCGTAAACCTGATTCACGGCCCGCTCCACCCCGAAACAAAAACCGGCTGTTTTCGCGACAATTACGTTCATAGTGTCAATCCCCGTTCTCTGGCTGCATTTATGATCCCATCCACTACCTGTCGGATGGTCATCCGGGAAGAATCCAGAAATACCGCATCCTCTGCCTGCTTCAAAGGTGCAATGTCCCGATGCATGTCTCTGTAGTCTCTTTCTATAATATCTTGCTCAATTTCCTCCAAATTACACGTCTCACCTTTTTCCAGAAGTTCTTTGTGCCGCCTCAAAGCCCTTACATGGCTGGAAGCGGTCAAATAAATCTTGGTCTGAGCATCCGGAAGTACACAGGTGCCGATATCACGGCCATCCATAATCACATTAGAAGTGGCAGCCAGCCGTCTCTGCAGTTCCAAAAGTTTTTGGCGTACGGATTTGTAAACAGATGTTGCGGATGTCATATTGCTTACCTCTTCCGTGCGGATCAGGCCTGACACATTTTCTCCGTTTAAAAGCACCTGCTGAACACCGTCCTCATATCGAATGGAGACTTCTATCTCCCTGCATGCCTCCTCAATGGCCTTCTCATCCTCCTTTGCGATTCCCTGCCGCAAAAAATAGAGGGCCATAGCCCGGTACATCGCTCCTGTATCCACATAGACAAACCCCAGTTCAAAAGCCGTCGTTTTTGCAATGGTGCTTTTTCCGGCGCCTGCCGGGCCGTCAATTGCTATATTATAAGTCTTTGCCATCTTCAAAATCTCCTCAATCCTATATCTTTTATTGGTCTGTCATAACTATTCCACATGGGAACCGGCCGCCCAGCCGGTAGACCAGGAAATCTGCAGGTTATATCCTCCGGTAATTGCATCCAAATCCAACACCTCTCCGGCGAAATAAAGTCCTTTTGTCTTTCTTGATTCCATAGTGGACGGGTTTATTTCTTTCAGATCAATGCCCCCCTGAGTAATGATGGCTTCCTCATATCCTCTTAAGGCTGTCAGCGTCAGCGTAAAGTTCTTCGTCGCCTCCACCAGGTTCAGCCTCTCCTGCCTGGTAATCTCATTGACCTTTTTCTCCGGTGAAATCTTACTTCTCTCTATCATCACAGGAATCAGTTTGGACGGATACAGATGAGACAGGGCATTTTTAAACTGCCTATTGACAGCCTCCTCAAAATCTCTTAAGATTCTGGCATCCAGCTGTTCTCTGGAAAGTGCAGGCTTTAAATCAATGCTGAGCGTCAAATGTTTTTTCCTGATTCTTTTGGCGGCAAAACTGCTGGCGCTTAAAATCACCGGGCCGCTTACTCCAAAATGGGTAAACAGCATCTCCCCGAATTCCCGATAAACCTCCTTCTTACCATCCCAAATCACTGCCTCAATATTTTTCAGGGACAGTCCCTGCAAGTCCTGCACCACATCTTCCTTCACAGAAAAGGGAACCAGGGCAGGGGAAAGTTCTGTCACCCTGTGTCCGCAGTCTCTGGCAAACCGGTATCCGTCGCCAGTAGAGCCTGTGGACGGGTAGGACAGGCCGCCGGTTGCTACAATTATCGCATCCGCCTGGATATGCTTTTCCCTGTCCGACAGCACTACCCCAAAGCATCTTCCTTCTGACACCAGAAGTTCTTTTACTTCTTTATGAAGATACACATGCACTCCCAATTCCTTCATCTGTCTGGATAACGCAGAAATGACATCGGAGGATTTGTCCGAAACGGGAAATACCCGGTTCCCCCGCTCTATCTTTAAGGGGCAGCCGTTTCGTTCCAGCAAATTCATGATGTCCTGATTAGTAAAACCATAAAAACTGCTATATAAAAAACGGGGGTTGGTAACCACGCTTTGCAGCAGAGTATCTGTGTCACAGGCATTGGTCACGTTACATCTGCCTTTTCCGGTGATGTAAACCTTCTTCCCCAGTTTCTCATTTTTCTCATATAGATGGACCTGATGTCCGCATCCGGCGGCGGCAATGGCGGCGGCCATTCCGGCCGCTCCGCCGCCTATAATCACTACTTTACTCATTATTTTACCAGATTCAGATGAATCATAAAGCCGGCAATCTCTTTGTCCAGATAAACAAATGTGGTCCTGCCGTCTACTACTTTTCTGGTTTCTTCAATCGGGTTCACTCCGCGGCCTTTAAAATATTCTACGGCTTTATCTACGTCATTGACGCCGAATGCGATATGGCCTATGGTACCGCGGCCATGGCCTTTCATGATCTCCACAAGAGTTCCGGAGAATACGGAACTGTTACCGTTCTTAATGGGCAGCTCGAAGTACTTTAAGAATTCCTCTGCCCATCCCAGCGCCTGTGCTTCATCATTGGCATTGATTCCGATGTGAAGGACTTTCATATCAAATAATTTTGCAGCTTCTTCCATTGTTACTTACCTCCTGATTTCATGTGTGGGTGTATATTACATTAATTTACACTATTTGGGAAAATAATTCAAGAGGAACGTGTTTATTCGGTTGATTTCAGTCAATTACTTTGACCTCTGGTTCTGTTTCTTGACTTCTTCAATCTTCTTCTCCAGGGCGTCAACCACCGTCCTGAGTACTTTTACACGAGCGTAGTATTTGCTGTTTCCTTCTACTACAATCCAGGGAGCATAGGTGGTGGATGTGCGTACAAGCATCTCATCCACAGCGGCTTCATACTGATCCCATTTTTCTCGGTTTCTCCAATCCTCGTCCGTGATCTTCCACTGTTTAGCAGGGGTTTCCATACGCTCTTTGAAGCGGCGCTCCTGCTCGTCTTTATCAATGTGAAGCCAAAATTTCAGGACTACCGCTCCGAAATTGGCCAGGTGGGATTCCATCTCGTTGATTTCCTGGTAGGCTCTTTTCCACTCTGCTTCCGTGCAGAAGCCTTCGATTCTCTCTACCATAACACGGCCGTACCAGGTGCGGTCGAAGATGGCCACATGGCCGGCTTTTGGCATATTGTTCCAGAAACGCCAGAGGTAGTGGTGGACCTTCTCGATGTCGTTGGGGGAAGCAGTTGGGTTTACCTGGTAGCCACGGGGGTCTAAGTGGCTGGTAAGACGTTTGATGGCACCGCCTTTTCCTCCTGCGTCCCAGCCCTCGAAGCCCAGAACTACCGGGATGCGCAGGCGGTATAAGTCGCTGTGAAGGGTGTCCAGTTTTTTCTGTAATTTGCTTAACTCTTTCTTGTATTCTTCTCTGGTTAAGGATTTGGTTAAATCTACGCCGGAGAGGACTCCGTTGTGGAAACGCTCTGACGGCCTTACGGTCTGGCTCTCCGTCTTGGAAGCAGCCTTTTCTTTCCTGCGTTCCAGTTCATAGGCCAGGCGGGTGGTTACTGTTGTCAGTATCTTCATGGCCGCGTAGTCTTTATCAGTGGCCTCGATGATGGTCCATGGCGCGTATTCGGTGTCAGTGTTCTCCAGCATCTCTTCATTGATTTGCAGGTACTGGTCGTATTCTTTGTTCCGCTTCCAGTCATGCTTGGATACGCGCCAGGCAGTCTCTTTGGAATCGGTTAATTTCTTGAATCTCTTCTTCTGCTCTTCCTGAGAAATATGAAGGAACAGTTTAATGATTACCATTCCGTCATCACTTAACTGTTTCTCAAAGGACAGGATATCCTGATAGGCTCCCTGAAGGTCGTTGGCCTTCGTTACACCATCAAACCGATCTTCCTGGACAATATGGTACCAGCTGCGGTCAAAAATGGCGATTCTTCCCTTTGCCGGAATCTGTGTCCAGAACTGCCACAAAAACGGCCTCATTTTGGCTTCTTCGTCAGATGAATTGCCGGCATGGACAGAAAATCCCCTGGGATCCAGAGCCTGAATCAAACGGTTGATCTGTACGCCTTTGCCTGCTGCCCCCATGCCGTCAAAGACAATCATCACCGGAATTCCTGCCCCTTTACACGCCCTCTGCAAAAGCCCCAGTCTGGAACTCTCCTCTTCCACCACTTTTTTGTAGGCGTCTTTATCCACTTTCTTGGATAAATCAATTTTTTCCAACATGTTTCTTCTCCTCCTTGCTTTCGTTTTCCGCACTTTATAACAGGAAAACGACACCATTACCCTCTGGTTTCGTTTTCATTGCTTATGAAATCAGTATACCATATTAGAGATAAAATTAAAACATGAGGAAATGGAAAATAATACATCCGTCTGTCCCTATATCTTCGCCCTCCTGATAACTTTAAACACCCCCGAATGCTCCATAGTCCAGGTCAGGGTGTAAAACAGGGCAGAATTTACGGGCCACATCACCAGATTTTTAACTACCCTCACAGGCAGAAGCACAAAAAAAGCTTTCTCATACATAATGGCCAGCCACAGCGTTCCCAAAACCATGTTGCACACAACGGAAACCGCCAGCTCCGCCGCCAATACCCGCCACAGGTTTAAGGGCTTTTTATAGAAAAAACATCCGTACAAAACGCCTGCCGTCATGGCGCTGATGGTCCAGCCTGGAAAAAACGGTCCTGTCGGTTTGATAAAGTACTTTAAAATATCCATGGCCCCTGCAAAAAATCCCCCTACGGCAGGGCCGAACAGATAATAGACAAACTGCTGGGCAACACTGGAAAAACCGATTTTGATATAGTCACCAATTACGATGGTTAAAGAACCCAGGACCACGGAAATGGCACCGAACATACCCAGAGTGGCAATGGTCTTTACCTGATGGAACTCTTTATAAGAGTCCGAAAACAACATGAACAGTTTTTTCATAAAAAATTACCTCCTTTGCAGAATTTTTGTGACAACCCAAATGCCGGACTGTCACTCCTCTTACCACAACAGGAGATAATCCTATCTTCCATTGCAGCGGGATGCGGCCTGCACACCGCGGAACCTCTTCCTTCGTCCTACCGGCAACTCCCCGTCCGATAAGCACTTAACGCGCGCAAGCCTACTCTGCTTTTCTTTTTTTATTTTGGTTTTTTCAGTATAGCATATATGGAGGAAAAATCAAGAGAAATCTTAAAAACCCATATCAGAAAGCCTACATCAGATTCGTATACCCCATCAGCTCTCTGTCCACTTCTTTTGCAGCCTCTCTTCCTTCCCGGATGGCCCACACCACCAGGGACTGGCCCCTGTGCATGTCGCCGGCTGCAAACACATGCTCCACATTGGTCCTGTAGGTTCCGCTCTGGGTGGAGACATTGGTCCTGTCATTTAACTTCACTCCAAAAGCATCCGCCACATACTTCTGACTGCCTAAGAATCCTGCGGCAATCAGCACCAGATCCGCCGGAATCTCTTTCTCACTGCCTTCTACAGGAACCATATTCACCCTTCCTGTCTTCTCATCCTTTTTCGGCTCCAGACGGACTGTGACTGCCCCGCAGACCTTTCCGTCCTTATTTTTCTTGAATTCTTTTACTGTAGTCTGATAAAGCCTGGGGTCTGCGCCAAATACCGCCATGGCTTCCTCCTGGCCGTAATCCGTCTTAAGCACCCTTGGCCACTCCGGCCAGCTGTTGTCTGCGGCCCTCTCCCTGGGCGGTTTCGGCATCATCTCCAGCTGGGTCACAGAGGCGCAGCCGTGGCGTATAGCGGTTCCCACACAGTCATTTCCCGTGTCGCCGCCTCCGATAACAACCACATGCTTTCCCTTTGCGGAAATAAAAGTCCCCTCCTTCAGCGCAGAAGCTTTTAAATCTGCTCCCCCCGTTTCAGCGGCCAGAAGGCTTCTGGTGGTGGATTTTAAAAAGTCCACGGCAAAATAAATCCCTTCCGCCTCTCTTCCCGGCACCTTTAAATCCCGGGGGTTGGAAGCGCCGCAGGCCAGAATCACGCTGTCAAACTCCTTCAAAACCTTACCTGCCTTATAATCCTTTCCCACATCCGCACCGGTGACAAAGGAGACGCCCTCCTCCTCCATCACCTTTCTCTTCCGGTCAATAACCCATTTTTCCAGCTTCATATTGGGAATTCCGTACATCAAAAGCCCGCCGATACGGTCTTCCCTCTCAAACACCGTGACGCTGTGCCCTCTCTTATTCAGCTGGTCCGCAGCCGCCAGCCCCGCCGGTCCGGAACCGATAACCGCCACCTTTTTTCCCGTACGGATTTTAGGCGGCCTGGCCCCCGCCTGTCCGGAGGCATAAGCCTGTTCAATGACTGCCCGTTCATTTTCCCGAATGCTGACCGGATCCCCGTTGAGGCCGCAGGTGCAGGCCGCCTCACAGGGCGCCGGGCAGACTCTGGAGGTAAATTCCGGAAAACTGTTGGTTCTTTTCAGCCGGTTATAGGCCTGCTTCCAGTTGCCGTGGTACACCAGATCATTCCACTCCGGAATCAGATTGTTTAAGGGGCAGCCGGATACCATGCCCTTTATCATCATGCCCGACTGGCAGAAGGGAACGCCGCACTCCATACACCGGGCCCCCTGCTTCTTCTGTTCCGCCTCGCTTAAGGGGATGTGGAACTCAGAGAAATTCCTGATTCTGTCCTTGGGGCTTTTTGCCTTTCCGGTAACTCTTTCATACTCTAAAAATCCTGTTGGCTTACCCATGTCCACTGTCCTCCTTACTGTCTGGTGTTGGCATAAAACGCCTCAATCTGTGCCTGTTCGCTGCTCAGTCCCTTTTCCTCCATCTGCACGATGGTATTCATCATCCGCCGGTAATCATGAGGGAGAATCTTCTTAAATTTAGGCAGATACGTCCCAAAATCCTCCAGGATTTCCTTTCCTCTTAAAGACCCGGTATAAGCCACATGCTCCTGAATCATTTCCTTTAATTCCAGCACATCATATTTGTTGGTTACCTCCAAAGCGGAAACCAGTTCCTTATTTAACCGCTTATACAAATCGTTTTTCTCATCCAGCACATAGGCGATTCCGCCGCTCATGCCTGCCGCAAAATTCTTCCCCGTAGGCCCTAAAACCACCACCCGGCCTCCGGTCATATACTCGCACCCGTGATCTCCCACGCCTTCCACCACCGCTGTTGCGCCGGAATTGCGGACACAGAACCGCTCTCCCGCCACCCCGCTTATGAACGCCTTGCCGCTGGTGGCTCCGTACAGAGCTACATTTCCGATAATAATGTTGTCCTGGGCCTTAAACTTTACTCCCGCCGGCGGATAGACAATAAGCTTGCCGCCGGACAATCCCTTTCCAAAATAATCGTTGCTGTCCCCCACCAGCTCCAGAGTAAGGCCCTTGGGAATAAACGCGCCGAAGCTTTGGCCGCCGCTTCCGTGACAGCTGACGGTAAACGTATCCTCCGCCAGACCGTCCGGATACTGTCTGGTGATCTCCGAACCAAAGATGGTTCCAAAGGTTCTGTTTACATTGGACACATCCACCTGGATGCTCTTCTTCTGCCCGTTTGCCAGAGCTGTCCTAAGCCGTTTTAAAAGCAGGCTTTCATCCATGGTCTCTTCCAGCTTAAAATCAAAATTCTGTTTCTGGCTGTAGCCGGCCAGCTTCACTCCCACATAGGGATTGCCTAAAATATTGGTCAGATCCACACTGGCCGCCCGGGGGGAGGAAAGATTATCCTTCTTTTTCAGCAGGTCCGTCCGCCCTACCAGCTCATCCACTGTGCGGATTCCCAGCTTTGCCATGTACTCCCTCAGCTCCTGGGCCACAAAATGCATGAAATTCACCACGTACTCCGGCTTTCCTTTAAACCGCTTCCGAAGCTCCGGATTCTGGGTGGCGATTCCCACCGGACAGGTGTCCAGGTTGCAGACACGCATCATGACACAGCCCATGGTAACAAGAGGCGCCGTGGCGAATCCAAATTCCTCTGCCCCCAGCATACAGGCGATAGCCACATCCCTGCCTGTCATCAGTTTCCCGTCTGTTTCCAGAATCACCTTATCCCGCAGTCCGTTCATAATCAGAGTCTGATGTGCCTCCGCAACTCCCAGTTCCCAGGGAAGCCCTGCATTATAAATGGAATTCCTGGGCGCCGCACCGGTTCCGCCGTCAAAGGAGGATACTAAAATCACCTGGGCTCCTGCCTTGGCAACTCCCGCCGCCACGGTTCCCACCCCTGCCTCTGACACCAGCTTTACGGAAATCCGCGCCTCCCTGTTGGAGTTCTTCAAATCGTAAATCAACTGGGCCAAATCCTCAATAGAGTAGATATCGTGGTGAGGCGGCGGAGAAATCAGACCCACGCCTGTGGTGGAATGTCTGGTTTTGGCTACCCAGGGATATACCTTTTTGCCTGGCAGCTGTCCGCCCTCTCCAGGCTTTGCTCCCTGGGCCATCTTAATCTGAATCTCTTTGGCGCTGACTAAGTATCTGGAAGTGACGCCGAACCGCCCGGAAGCCACCTGCTTGATAGCAGAGCATTTGTTTTCCTTTCCCGGCTCCGGGGATAAACGCTCCAGGCTCTCTCCCCCTTCCCCGCTGTTGGATTTGCCTCCAATCCGGTTCATGGCAATGGCTAACGTCTCATGGGCCTCCTGGGAAATAGAACCGTAGGACATGGCGCCGGTCTTGAACCGTCTGACAATGGACTCCACACTTTCCACCTGTTCCATGGGAATCCCGCCTTTTTCGTCAAATTTAAAATCGATGATACTCCTTAAGTTTATGGTCTGCCCCTCTTCGTTTAAGGCATGGGAATACTGCTTGAAAATCCCATAGTCTCCGGTTCTGGCCGCCTCCTGAAGCAGATGGATGGTCAGAGGATTGTACAGATGCTCCTCCTGCCCGGCTCTCATCTTGTGGCTGCCTACACTGTCCAGGGTAAGGTCCACATCCAGCCCCAGGGGGTCAAAGGCTGACGAATGAAGGATATCCACATCATTTGCAATGTCCTTAAGGGTCACTCCTCCTACTCTGCTGACCGTGTTGGTAAAATATTTGTCAATCACTTCCACGGAAATGCCGATGGCCTCAAAAATCTGGGAGCCCTGGTAAGACTGAATGGTGGAAATTCCCATTTTCGACGCAATCTTCACAATGCCGTGAAGCACGGCAAGGTTATAATCTTCTACCGCCGCATAGTAATCCTTGTCAAGCATCCCGGTCTCAATCAGGTATTTGATGGATTCGTGAGCCAGGTAAGGGTTTATGGCGCAGGCCCCATAGCCTAAAAGGGTGGCAAAATGATGGACCTCCCTGGGCTCTCCGCTTTCCAGAATCAGGGCTACGGATGTCCGTTTCTTGGTGGTAACCAGGTGCTGCTGCAGGGCGGATACTGCCAGCAGGGACGGAATGGGCACGTGATTTTCGTCGATGTCCCGATCCGACAGGATAATAATGTTGGCCCCTGCCCTGTGGGCTCTGTCCACCTCCAGAAACAGCCTGTCAATGGCCTTGGCAAGGGAGGTATTTTTATAGTAGGTAATGGGAATCACTTCTACCTTGAAGCCTTCCTTTTTCATGTTCTTGATTTTTAACAGATCCGTACAGGTAAGAATGGGGTTATTTACCTCCAGGATCTTGCAGTTTTCCGCCTTTTCCTCCAGCACATTTCCATCCTCCCCCACATACACCGTGGTGGACGTGACGATCTCCTCCCGGATAGAGTCAATGGGCGGGTTGGTTACCTGGGCAAACAGCTGTTTAAAATAATTAAACAAAGGCTGGTGAGTCTTGGAAAGCACTGCCAGAGGGCTGTCGCAGCCCATGGCGGACGCCGGCTCCCCGCCGTTTAAGGCCATTGGGAGAATCATGGTTTTGTACTGCTCATAGGTGTAGCCGTAGGTTTTCTGAAGCCTGGCCCTTTGCTTTCCTGACAGCTGAGGCACCCCTACATTGGGGATGCTTAAATCTTTCAGCTCCACCAGGTTGGAATCCAGCCACTCACCATAGGGTTTCCGGCTGGCATAATCCATTTTCAGCTCCTCGTCCCCGATAATCTTGCCCTTTACCGTATCCACCAAAAGCATTTTCCCGGGACGGAGGCGTTCTTTTTTTATGACATGGCTCTGGGGGGTGTCAATGGCTCCCACCTCCGAGGCCAGAATCACATAGCCGTCATCCGTAATATAGTATCTGGAGGGTCTGAGGCCGTTCCGGTCCAGAACGGCTCCCAGCAGATCCCCGTCGCTGAACACAATGGATGCAGGGCCGTCCCACGGCTCCATCATGGTGGAGTAGTAGTGATAAAAATCCTTTACCTCCTGGGGCATGGATTTGTCGTGGCTCCAGGGAGCGGGAATCATGATCATCACCGCCAGGGGAAGCTCCATGCCGCTCATCATCATAAATTCCAGGGCATTGTCAAGCATGGCGGAATCGGAACCGTCCTGGTTGATGATGGGAAGAACCTTGTGCATCTCTGATTTGAAAAACTCTGACTCCATGGTCTCCTCACGGGCCAGCATTTTGTCCACATTTCCCCGGATGGTATTGATCTCGCCGTTGTGTACAATGATGCGGTTGGGATGGGCTCTCATCCAGCTGGGGTTGGTGTTGGTGCTGAAGCGGGAATGGACCGTAGCCAGGGCGGATTCATAATCCTTATCCTGGAGATCCGGGAAAAATCTTTGCAGTTCCTTTACCAGAAACATTCCTTTATACACAATGGTCCTGCTGCTTAATGAAACCACATAGGTATTGTCATTGCTCTGTTCAAACACTCTCCGCACCACATAGAGGCGGCGGTCAAATTCCAGCCCTTTTTTCAGCTGTGCCGGCTTTTTCACAAACCCCTGAAGGATGCAGGGCATTTTCTCCACCGCCTTTTCGCTGATGAGCTCCGGCCTGGTGGGAACCTCCCTCCATCCAAGGAAGGTCAGGCCCTCCTTCCTTACAATGATCTCGAACATTTTCATGGCCTGGTTTCTGGCTAGTATGTCCTGGGGAAAGAAAAAGGTGCCAATACCATACTCCCGCTCTTCCCCAAGCTCAATTCCCAGAGGCCTTGTCACCTTCTGGAAGAACTTGTGGGAGATCTGAAGCATAATACCGACACCGTCGCCAGTCTTTCCTTCTCCGTCTTTTCCTGCCCTGTGTTCCAGATTCTCCACAATGTGGAGAGCCTGTTCCACCGTCCTGTGGGTTTTCACACCCTTGATATTCACAACCGCACCGATGCCGCAGTTGTCATGCTCAAACCTGGGATCGTAGAGTCCCGGCAGCGGATTCTGTCCGCCTGTCATCTTCTGTCCCTGACAGAAACTTCCAGCGGCTCTTTTCTCTACCCGGCTCATTCTGCTCTGCCGGCTTTCCGGCCAGTCTTGCCTGTTTGCTTTCATAATCTCTCCTCTTTTCCGGCTTTCTAAAACAGAATACTCCCGGATTTTCCTCATCTTTGAGGAAATCTTCCGGGAGTATGTTCTTGTTCTGTCCTGTTCTGCTTTGCAGTAGCAAAGCAGCTACTGGAGAGATAATACTACATTTTTTTCTGTTTGTAAATAGTTTTTTTTTGCAAATTGTCAGATTATTTATCTTTTTCTGTTTTTGTGCTAAAATGTCTGATAATTTTGTAAAAATACTTCTATTTTGCGTTCTCTATGGCTTTTACAGCCGCCGTCTGATATCCGTCGATGGAAATGGTAACCCCGGCCACCAAATCCGGATCCGTACCTTTTCCGTCTTCATCCACAGCAATCCCTGCTACTTCCCCGGCATCCTTTCCGACCAGGTAGGACTCCATAACTGAAGCCTGCTCATACCACTCTTTGCCGATTCCGGAAGCTGCTTTCATACCATAATCTTCTCCCAGCTGCCTTTTCGTCTTTACGCCGGAAGCCATATCTGACGTAATTTTACCTTCTGCGTCAAATTTCACGGTTCCCTGGGTGGAATCAATGATAGCTGCCGTAATTTTTCCGTCGGAATCTGTGGTAACCGCCACATATGTAGAGTATGCCTGGCACTGTCCTTCCTTGTCCGCCTCTGCATCCTTGGATTTGTTCATATTGGTGATAATGCCAAGGCCCAGCTTGTCTCCCGGCTGCGTTCCCAGAACCTTTGCGTCCTTAATCGCTTCTACAATCGCTTCCTGGTAACTGCCAATCTTGATGGTAACCCCTGCTAAAAGATCCACATCCGTAGCCTTTGTGGAATCATCCACAGCGATCCCTGCCACTTCCTGGGCAGTCTTTCCAATCACATATTCCTCCAGAGCCTGGGCCTGCTCATACCATTCTTTTCCGATACCGGAAGCCGCTATCATGCCATACCCGTCTCCCAGCTCTTTCTTGGTCTTAAACCCATCGGTCATTTCTACCTTTCCCTGGGAAGTAAATCCCATTTTATTCTGAGCCGTATCCAGATAGCAGCTTACGATTTTGCCTTCTTCATCAATTACTACTGCTGCCGCCACAGAATCCACCTGTGCATTTCCGTTGGAATCCCCGGCATCCTTGGAGCTTGACATAGAAGACACCACTGCCAGGCCTGTCCGGTAACCGCCTGCTGCCGCTTCCGCCTCCGTCTCAGCTTCTGTCTGGGCTTCTGTTTCTGCTTTCGTCTCCGCCGCTGTCTCTGCTTTGGTGGTCTCTGCCGCCTTGGTTGTAGTGGAAGTCTCCGCTCCCTTGCCTTGTCCGCATCCTGCTGCCAGGGTCATAACCGCAAGCACGGCTGCTGCAATTCTTATTTTTCTTCTCATAAAACAAATCCTCCATTTTTCATAATGTACCTGGAATCTCTCCAGCACCTCGGTCAATGCTTTTACAGCCATTTCCTGCCAGACAGGGCAGGCTGTAAGGCCTTCTATTTATATAGTAAATATACTGCCAAACCATACCGAAATTATGTTTTAAACCGTTCTATTTTGTGACAATTCCGACACAAAAAGATACAAAAAAGGCACACTTTTATTGTATACTAAGTATGATTTATTTCACAAAAAGGGAGCTGTTTATGGAAAAAATATTAATTGCAGACGACAATCTTCAGATAACCAAAATTCTCAGTGAATTTGCGAAAAAAGAAGGATATGAGCCAATGGCTGCCTATGATGGTGATCAGGCTCTGGAGCTGTTCCAGAAAGAGCAGTTTGTGATGATTCTGCTGGATGTGATGATGCCCAGGCGGGACGGTTTTGAGGTATGCCGGGAGATACGGAAAGCTTCCAATGTTCCTATTATCATGATAACGGCCCGTGGGGAAGATTTCGAACGTATTATGGGGCTGGATATCGGAGCGGACGACTACATCGTCAAGCCTTTTTCTCCAGGCGAGGTCATGGCACGGGTGAGGGCTGTTCTGCGCCGGATAGATGGTTCCAGAAAGGACGGACATGGATACAGCTTAACCTATGACAATCTTACTATTTCTCTGGAGAATGCATCTGTCACCATCGACGGCCAAAACATAGCCCTGACAAAAAAGGAGCTGGAGATTCTCTGGACCCTCCTTGGAAACCGGGGAAAGATCTTTTCCCGTGACAACCTGTTAAGCACGCTGTGGGGATATGATTATCCAGGAGACAACCGCACTGTGGACAATCACATCAAAAGGCTGAGGGCAAAGCTGGACAAGATTCCCCATCCCAACTGGCAGATTAAAACCATATGGGGCATGGGCTACAAATTTGAGGGGATTCTGCTATGAGATATAAGATTATCATTCGCCTTATTGTTTATTTTTCTGCTGTTCTTCTTCTGTTTTCCTTAAGTGTCAGTTTCTTGTTTGGAACCCAGTTTATTTATCATACGGCCGAAATCTACGAAAATGAACTGGAGGATCAGGCCTCTTCCATTGCAGAGACCCTTTCCCTCTTCCTGCAAAAACACCCCATCCAGTCGGAACTATCGGAAGGAGGAAGAGGCAAGGGGTTCGGCTTCTACCTCCGTTTTATTGATGATATTACCACCGGCCAGACCTGGCTGGTAGATGAGAATGCCCAGACCATCGAGCTGTCCACTGCCAACTACTCTTTGTCCTACGAAAAGCTTCCCCCTGGCGCAGAAGAACTGATTCACCAGGTATTTGAGGGCAAGGTGGTGTCCAGCAAAGCATTTTCTTCTATATTAAATGCCCCTTCTATCACAGTAGGGGCTCCTGTCTGTGACAAAGACGGAAACATCCTGGGAGCCTTCCTCCTCCACAGCCCCATCAAAGAGATCAAAGACGCCCAGCGTCACAGCATCACTATCCTTGTGGTGTGCATCTTCTTCGCCCTTATCCTGGCATCCGCTCTTTCCGTCCTGTTAGCCGGGCACTTCATCCAACCGCTGAAGGAAATCGGTCAGACGGTAAAGCTGGTGGCAGCAGGGGATTATTCCGCCCGCGCCAGGGTAAAGCAAAACGACGAGATCGGAGATTTGGCCTGCAACATCAACCAATTATTTGTCAGACTGGCGGATATTGAAGAAGAACGGAAAAAGCTGGATAAAATGCAGCAGGATTTCGTGTCCAATGTCTCCCATGAGCTGCGCACCCCCATTACCGTGCTGCGGGGCTCCCTGGAGGTTCTTTTGGAGGGGCTGGTCTCTGACCCTGACGAAATACAGGAATACTACCGCCAGATGCTGTCTGACACCCTCCATTTACAGCGCCTGGTCAACGACCTTCTTGAACTTTCCAGACTCCAGAACAGCAATTTCGAAATCATTAAAACAGAGCTGAATCTTACATCTCTGATCACTGACCTGATCCCTTCCATGCAGAGGATTGCCCAGAAAAAACAGGTTCAGATCCAGCTGGAGAACCGGGCCGGGCTGGTGGTTTTCTGCGGAGATTACGGGCGGCTGCGACAGATGTTTATAACCATCCTGGATAACTCCATAAAATTTGCCCCTCCCGGCACTGTGGTGTCTGTAGCCATGTATTATGAGGATGGCTGCTGCATCCTTTCCTTCACAGATCGGGGAAGCGGGATATTGCCGGAGGATATCCCCTACATCTTCCGCCGCTTTTATAAAAAACAATCCCAGCAGAATGAGAACGGAAGCGGCCTTGGCCTTCCCATCGCCAGGCAGATTGCCCATCGGCATGGGATTAAGATCACCTGTGAAAGCATACAAAATGACAGAACGACGTTTTTCTTTCGTTTTCCACTGTCTCTGCTATCCGATACCGATTCACACAAATAGATAATATTTTATCTATTTCTTGCAAAAACAGCTGTTTTGGGCTAAACCAAAAAACTCCAACAGAGATTGAATATATGATTGCCGGACGTATCCGCCAGATTCGAAAACGTAGGAAACTTTCACAGAAAAAATTAAGCGAAAAATCAGGAGTAAGCTTAGGTTCTGTGAAGCGGTTCGAAGATGTTCCGCCAACGTAACAGGTTCCGCAGGCAATTAATACCATCTGAAGCTTCCGGCTACCGTTGGATGATGACCCTTCAAAAATTAGGGTTCGGCGGAATTCTGGCCGATGACATGGGACTTGGAAAAACCGTCCAGGCCATTGCCTACCTTCTGGCACGGAAACAGGCTGCCCCTCTTTCTGCAGGTAAAAAAGAATATCTGGAATTGATCGTCTGTCCTGCCTCTCTGATTTATAACTGGGAAAATGAAGTCTGGCGTTTTGCCCTGACCGGAACTCCTATTGAAAATTCTCTAAGCGAATTGTGGAGCATCTTTGATTTCCTGATGCCTGGTATCTTAAGCACCAACAAACAATTCCGGACAAAATCGAAAAGACCATCTATTCTCAGATGGAAGAGGAACAGAACCAGGCCACCGGCCGGGCCAGTTAACGGATTTGCTTCTTGCCAAAATACAGATTTTAGGCTAAAATATCATTGACAGTTTACCCATGGAGGATCCGAGCATGAAAAAAACATGGAAAACCTTTCTTTTAGCAGGAATTTTATCCTTTTCCCTGACTGCTCCGGCATGGGCCGGCTCCTGGCAGTCTGATGCCACAGGTTGTTGGTATCAAAATGATGACAACACTTATCCTGTAAGCTGCTGGCAATGGATTGATGGCAATTGCGATGGAATTGCTGAAAGTTACTATTTTAATGAACATGGTTATCTTCTGACCAACACCATTACTCCTGATGGATATATGGTTGATGCTAACGGAGCCTGGATTGTTGACGGTGTCGTTCAGACACAGGCTGTAGCTGTCGTCTCTGCTCCGGCCCAATCTCAGACACAAAATACGGCTGTTTCGACACAGAATACGGAAGGCACTTCGGTACAGGATAATACCGGTATTTCATCGGTTCCTTTCGATGGCTATACCATTATTGTGAATACCAGCACTTTAAAGTATCATTGGCCTACCTGCAGATCCGTAGCGGATATGAAACAGAAAAATATGGGCTATAGCAATAATTCCGCTGCTCTGGATGCTTTGGGGTATATGCCTTGTAAGAATTGTCATTAATATAAAGAAACAGATTGCTGCCTCATATGGTCTTTAATCATTTAGAATATTTGGTTCATATGCAAAAAATGCCGCAACAGATGACAGTGGGGGAAAACCTATGGTTTTCCCCCACTATAGTCTATTTATTCCTATATTTTCTTTTTTATCCATAAAACAGCCAGCTAAATTCCTTAATATTGGGATCTATATGGAAATACAGCCAGCGCATCATTTTGGAATTTCTTGAAATTTCTGAAATGTCCCTTCCAAAAAGGAACTTGCAATAAGCATCTGGCAATGATAAAATCGAAGCAGATAAAAGGTATGAAATCCAAAGACAAGTCTATGG
This sequence comes from uncultured Hungatella sp., assembly GCA_910588325.1. Lineage (GTDB taxonomy): Bacteria > Bacillota > Clostridia > Lachnospirales > Lachnospiraceae > UBA3402. The sequence continues at coordinate 18,321 of CAJUPP010000012.1, read as the reverse complement.
GAAAGGATGTGAGATATGTGGCAACAAAAATAGGAATCGGTTATCAAGATTTTGAAGAAATAAGGGCAGAACATGTATTCTATGTGGATAAAACAAATTTCATTCAGGAATGGTGGGATGAGGCCGATAAAGTAACCCTGATTACCCGTCCAAGACGTTTCGGAAAAACGTTGAATATGAGTATGCTTGAGAAATTCTTCTCCATCCAGTATAAAGGTCGGAATGATTTGTTTCAGGGACTTAAAATCTGGGAGCAGGAAAATTTCCGAAAACTGCAGGGAACCTATCCAGTTATAAGCCTTTCTTTCGCCAATATAAAGGAAACCGACTATCCAACAGTCCGGAAAAAGATCTGTCAGACACTGTCAAATCTGTATTTTGAATATGAGTTTTTGCTGGACAGTGATATTCTTGGTGACAGAGGAAAAAAATTTTTTGAATCCGTTTCACCGGATATGGATAACACGGCTGCAACCATGGCAATCTATCAGCTATCCCTTTACCTGTCCAGATATTATAATAAAAAGGTGATTATTTTGTTAGACGAGTACGATACTCCCATGCAGGAAGCCTATGTAAATGGCTACTGGGAAGAATTGGCTGCCTTTACCAGGAGCATGTTCAACTCCGCCTTTAAAACCAATCCCTATTTGGAACGTGCCATTATGACAGGCATTACACGAGTAAGTAAAGAATCCATATTTTCTGATTTGAATAATCTGGAGGTTGTGACAACGACATCGAAGAAATATGCAGATTGTTTTGGCTTTACGGAGGAAGAGGTATTTGCAGCCCTGGATGAATTTGAAATGTCGGATAGAAAGCCGGAGGTAAAAAACTGGTATGACGGATTCTCTTTTGGAAACCGGAATGACATTTATAATCCATGGTCTATTCTAAATTATCTGGATAAAGGACAGTTTTCAGCCTATTGGGCTAATTCCAGTTCCAACAGCCTGGCAGGGAAACTGATTCGTGAGGGAAGTAAAAATCTGAAGTCCTCTTTTGAGAGCCTGTTGCAGGGAAAGACGATCATTACAGAAATAGATGAACAGATTATTTATAATCAATTGGACAATGACGAACAGGCAGTCTGGAGTCTTCTGCTTGCCAGCGGATATCTGAAAGTAAAAAATTTCAAATGTTATATGTCGGATTTCGGAGAATGGATACAGGAATACGAACTGGAACTGACCAATTTTGAAGTCCGCGTCATGTTTCGCAATGTGGTACGGAATTGGTTTTCCGGCACAGCTTCCAGTTACAATGACTTTATCAAAGCTCTATTGCTTGGAGATGTAAAGGCCATGAATACTTACATGAACAAAGTGGCCCTGGCAACCTTCAGCTATTTTGACACAGGAAAGAATCCGTCGGAAGAAGAACCGGAACGCTTCTACCACGGCTTCGTTCTTGGCCTAATGGTGGAACTGGCCGACCGGTATACTCTGACCTCCAACCGGGAAAGCGGATTCGGCAGATATGATGTGATGCTGGAGCCAAAGAAAGCTGGTGACGACGGAATCATACTGGAATTCAAAGTGCAGGATATCAGTACTGAGAAGAATCTGGCCGACACGGTAAAGTCAGCACTGGCACAAATCGACAAGATGAAATACGAGACAATGCTTGTGGAAAAAGGCGTTTCCGCGGAAAAGATACGCAAGTACGGATTTGCATTTTCAGGGAAAAATGTGCTGATAGACGGAAGGTAAGGAACATTTTTATCAACCAATCTGAGGGATTTCTCGATTTACTAGAAATCCCTCCCACTCGATGGACTATCTATCGTCTATTTATTCCAATATTTTCTTTAAACTCCCATTTTCCAGTGTAGACTGCTTTTACCTTCTTCCATAATGTAAGTGCCTCAATAAATGATGTCTAGCAAAGTTTATCCAAATTTGCTATACTTACATACTTTCATTTAGTATAGCAGAAAGAGGGAGGGTGTTATAGCAATGTCATGATGTTAGGGTCAAAAGGTTATGAGTTACAAAATTGTGTTAATAGTTTTTGAATTATATACTATTTTGACACATTTAGTGGGTTAGATTAGCATAGATTTTCAATCAATTTTGCAACAATTAAAGCAATTTCATTTAAAGCTACCTTTTGACCCCAACATCATGACATTGGGTGTTATAGTACGCCATCTTTTGAAGCACTTACCTTAAAATAAATCATTTTTTTATTTTCCAGCTTAAAATGAGCCCTGACTTGTTTTATTCCTTATCTACAATATATACTAATTGAATTTATTTTGAACTATCATTATTACATATGAAATTATAATAGAAAATGTAATAGTTATCAAAAATGGAATAAATCCTTTTATTAGTGATTTGCAAAAAAATAAATATAAAACTTCCCATACTAATAGATGGATAAGATAAATATATGTACTCATATGTCTTAGTTTTAGATTACTAAATTTTTTCATGTGAATATGCACTGAATATGCACCTTCAAATAAACCAACTGCACCAACTACTCTACCTATCTCATAGATAAATCCTATTTTGGGTGACCATATCTCAAATAATAAACCTAAAACAATAAGACTCAATGATACAAATCGTCTAAATGTTTTTCTATCATACAGACACATTCCTAACGGAATATAGAAAAATCCTGTAAATATTCTTCCACTAACTAGACATTTTTGAATAACATTAAAAATCAATATTAAATATGATGGTAAACTTATATACTCATTAACAAATAATGTTATGAGTATACCGAATGCACCAATGATTGTCCCTATAAAAAGCAATGTTTGTTTCTTCCATTTTCTTTTCACCCCCCCATTTACTAATATAAGAGCATATATTGAAGATAAAAGATACCATAACATCCATGATTTATGATGCTCTCCAACAAATATCAATCCTCGCAGATAGTCCGCAATTGCATAAATAACTGATTTATGCAGTTCAAAATAGTAATAGATATCCAACGGAAGATATATTAAATTCCAAATAATATACAGTTTAAAAAGCTTTCTAATGTGGCTTATTATAATAGTATTGCTGCTATTTTCATAAGTATTCGCAAAGTTCAGACTTGACATCTTGTTGGAAATCAAAAAACCTGTCATAATAAAAAAAACAGGTACTGATAAAGAAATGAGAGAGCGATAAATATCATAAATAAAAGTTCCGCTAAAATTTAGTAATGGATCTATATGAATTGCAACAACAGAAATTGAAAGTACAAATTTTAATACATCAAAAGATTCATATTGTTTATCTAAAAGATTGTGTCCCATATCCATTTCTCCAAATTAAAATCACAGCATCACTATACAATTTTTGTCTGTTCTTTTATTTTCCAATAATTTTAATAACTAATCTATTGTATTGTAATAGTTAAAATTAAAAATACCATCTGCAACTGTAATAATACATATTAATAACGGTTCAAATTTTCAAAGAGCAAGTATCATACTCAATTGTATTTCTTAATTATCTTATCCTTTAATAGGTACAAAAAATATTTATATTCTTTACTCCTATTCCATAATAATATTAAAAATATGTTAGAGCCGATAAATACTATTATTGTAGATAAAATAAAACCATATAAATCAAGTGGAATTACCGCAATTATATTACTAAAAGCAAATGATAATACTATTGTCATGATTGGCCATATTACTTCCATTGTCCAAAACCTACTATCCAAATACCCAAAAATTTCTTTAATCAATAAATATGGTTCTCTCCAGTAATATGTTACCACTCCACTAACGATAGTCCCAATAATAACCCCAGCTATACCGATCTGATTTGCCAGCCATATTGATATAATAATATTCAATAGACTTTCAATAAGGGGTCTGATTTTGTCTTTCATAAAAAGTCCACATCCACTAATGAATGAATTGCTAGTCAATCTACTTGCCTGAATATAAAACAAAATACATATGGACATAACAATTTCCTTATTAAAAATATAAGTTGAATCAAGCCAAATGTATATAAATCTATTTAATAAACAATATAAACAAATTGTCGAAAATGAAGAAATCCACAAATTTACAAATAGTACACGCAAATATACATCGTATACTTTAGATTTATCAGATTTACAATTTAAATTACCTATTGATGGAATAAAGCTTTGTAAAGCTTTATTTATAATACCAAAAATCCCCCTAACAATTATCGTATAATTATCATACATTCCTACAGCAGATAAACTGATAAAAGCAGATAATACAATATTATCCGTACCATTGACGACAACTGAACCAATATTATGACACAATAATCCAAATGTATCATTTACAATGCTCTTTATTTCAGCTCTCGACAATTTATTTTTATATCTGTTGGCTAAACTAAAGTATCTATCTATATACATATTAAATAAAAAATTGAAAATTAGTGTTATTAAAATACTACTTGTCAACGTAAAAACATAATCAAATGTAATATATAAAATAAGTATCTTTACAATAGTCGATATAACGTTTATCAAAGTATTATATATCGCAATTATGTAGCTCTGCTGATTTGCAATATATAAAGATTGCTTATAAATAAACAGATAACTTGAAACACTTTGAATTAAAAACAAAAAATACACAAGTGTTATATCTACATTACTAGGTATTTCTTCCATATGAATAATGTATTTAAGGAACGGATATATAGACACTCCAAGAATAAACACAACCAATGCAATCCCATGATAAGCAATTTTATAAAAATTCAAATATGCTTCAATTTTATCTACATCTTTATCTGCAAATGGCTTATACATTCTATAGATAATTGCAGTACCTATTCCCAACTCTGCTAAAGAGAAAAACTGTATTAGATTAGAAAATAATCCTTCTATTCCAAGATACTCTCTGCTCAAAACATGCAGAAAGAATGTTCTGAATATAAATGCACAGATGATAGATAGGAGCTGTTGAGTCAGTCCGGCAACTGAGCTATATAACGCATTTTCCTTACGTGATTTTAGATTAAACTTCATTTTATTATGTTCCTTATACGATTATTGGGCAGTGATACTATGCTGATTATGCTTTTTCTTTTGAAATCTAAAAATTATTTGAGGCATAATAAAATACAATGCAAGTTTATATACTCTAACATTATTTTTATGATGCCGTATTGTATTTAGAAAATTTTTTCTATATTCTCCAATGCATAGCTCATAATAATCATCCAGTTCTTTCGCATCATGCAAAAAAATATTAGCAGCTTTACATAAACATCGATATCCATATGCTCCTTTAGCTGATGCATATAATCTCTTATTTTTTTTAAGAAGACTACATATTCTCTTTCTTGCCTCTATCTCTGTAAGTTTTTTTTCATTTATAGTACCAAAAAATGCTGATTCATCTTGAATCATATAATTGTAAAGTCTTTGATTCAATATTAATATCTCATCTGTCCTCATCAAAGCCTTACAAAAAAATAATGTATCCTCTCCAACATATAGATCCTCATCAAAAAATATATCCTTCAATATATCTTTTCTATATAGAGTACTCCAGACAGCCCCATAATCGTAGTCCGCTTGAAATGAATACTCTAATTTAACATTAATAAGCATATCTTTATTGGGACAATACTCCTGAACTACAGGTATGCCATTTTTATCAATGGAGTTAAACATTGCCCGTACAATATTTACATTATACTTTTTTATTGCTTTATAGAACTCTTCACATGCATTTAATTCTAGAAAATCGTCGCTGTCAAGAAACATTACATACTCTCCAGTGCATAATTTTAGTCCTGAATTTCTTGCAGCACTAACTCCTCTATTGTGCATATGAAAAACCCGAATTCTATTATCTAAACTCTCCAATTTATCGCATAACCGTCCGCTATTATCTGTTGAACCGTCATCAATAAGAAGTATTTCTAAATTTGAATAGCTTTGTTTGATAAGAGACTCTACACTGCGACTAATACAATTTTCATTATTATAAACCGGAACTATAATACTTATCTTATCATTATTTTCCATACAATCATATTAATGTTATATTCGACTTTCTCTTAATATAATTATCACTTAATTTGAAGATAATTATAAGGCGCATTCCATTGAAAATCATATTTCCAATATGTATTATCAAGAGAAGCCGCATTAGAGAATAGTAAGAATATTACAAGACTACAGGTTAAAAATACCTTTGTTACTAAATTATTTTTATATCTTGCCCTATAAAATTGCGGAATTATAACTATAGCAAATTGAAATAAATACATGGCAATTCTATTAAAATAAAACATTTGTGTTCCACAAATCGTAATTGGCAGGGAAAGCATTAGCATTGACAATATTCTATCAAAAATAATACATTCTTTTTCATTCATTTTCTCCTTTATTCGTGCAGAATAGTTAAATGCCCAAAAAGAAATATATAAATAAAACAAGAAAAATCCCAAACAGTCAATTTTCATAATTAGTTTCATGTCTTCATAAAAATAGTGATAATATCTATTAATTATTGGTATATATTTTATCACTATAAAAAAAACTTGTATTCCTGCAAATGCTGCAAGACTTATAATAAGAAAAACTCCTAGTTTCTGACGTGATGGTTTTATAAATGTGCTTAAAACTATTAATACAATCCCTATCACTGCAGTCAAATGAAACCCCACTGACATTATAGAAAATATTATTGCAAAAAACTTCCTTTTATTTTTCCATGCAAAAAAAGCAAACATACATAATTCCATGGCTATTGCCTGACGTAAAATATTATTGGAAATCCCAAAAAACTCAAGCAAAACATAGCAGGCTATAATTCTGCTGGGCCTACCTGAAATTTTTCTTGCAAACAAAATCAATGAAGGATAAAGGATCAATGCACAAAGCCAAAAAACTCCATAGGGACTATCTGTCAATTTACTAAATGCATAACATAATTTGTAAAATAAAATTTCTGATGTCAGCTTTGAAGAAATATCATTCCAGTATGCATTATAATGAATATATCTTGCAAGATATGACTGAAAATCTGTTCCAACATTATATCTAAAAGCGGATAACCCTGTCATAATGATTATAGCAGCAAAATCTATAATTCGTATCTTGTTGGTTGTTTTATTATCAAATAATATGTATATCAATAATAGGATGCAGGCTACAATCACATATTTAATATCATACGATAACACCATTAATATAAAATTCATTAATAATATACCATTTATTGATCAATACCCTTTCTATTTATAGTTTATGCATGCTTATACCTTTTATAAATTACTCCCATCAATTCAGGTGCTACAAAAAATGCTGTACATAAAACTCTGATTTTAAAAGGCAATTCACAGTACCTAATATATTTATAACTTTTTCTTATTTGATGTTTTAGTAAATAGCTATATTTTTTAATATTATTTGCATCAGATCTATACAACTCCTTATATACACTTATACATCTAATAAAGTATTCACCCATAGCACTTTTCTTTGCGAATGGATAATCAGAGTAAACCTTAATTATCTCCCTCCAAGCCTTTAGTTCCGTTAAACGTCTTTCAGAGAATCCTGATTTAAATATTGAGCCTTCATGCATATCATATACATATAACTCATCAGGTAAAATATAAAACGAATGGCATCTAGTCAAAGCTATATTGTGAAAGAGAGCATCTAGTCCAACAACAATATCCTCTGAAAATTTCAAATCTTTCAATATCTGTTTCCTATACATAGCTGCACATACACTTAAATGCTGAACAGATCTTTGAAATGAGTACGATGAGTCAATTTTAATCAAAATTTCTTTCTTATATTCTATCCCTATATCGTGTACCCTGTTATTATTTTGATCTATACATTGCATATTACATACACTAATTCCTATATCATGGTTTTGGATAAGGGGGACAAGCATTTTTTCAATAAAATTGTTTTCTATATAGTCATCTGCATCAACAAAGCATACAAACTCACCTTTAGCCAAAGATAATCCTCTGTTTCTGGTATAGGCCTCTCCATGATTTGCTTGATCATATACATTTAGCATTTTATATCTTTTTTCCAAGTTCTCCAGTATTTTAAACGTTAAATCATTTGATCCATCATTTATTACAATAATTTCAAAATTACTGTATGACTGATTTCCAATCGAATTAATACATCTTTCAATATAACTTTCTACATTATATGCTGGCACAATTACACTCACTAAATCATTCACTAATCTCATCCCTTTGTATCTTTTTCAAAACCTTTTCGATTGTTTTTTTAAGACCATATTTGATCAAATCATATTGAATTAGTAATAAATAATTCAAAATTCCACCTACAGTGTTTCCATATTTTCTAATATTTTTTTGTTCTTTAAAAACCAGATTGATTTCATCTTTTTCTTTCCAAGACATATTAAACCAATGAATGCTATACGTATGATTGGTACATCTTAAAACCCCATCATTAAATCCAAGCGGAGCTAAATAGTCAGATGAAAACACCTTTATTCCTTTTAATTCTTGTGTAATATTATTTCTGTTTAATCCTTCTTTTTCTAATATTGTAGTAGAATATTTAGGAGATGCAATCAAATTCAATGTGCCATCTGCATTTATAAATGTTTTAGAATCATATACATCTCTTAAACGTTTAATTATATGATTCTCCTTTTCTGCTCCAAAACCAGAACCAAGATTTACATATTTCTCATTTTCAAATCCCATAAATCCCGTAAGATTTAGTAAATCATCAAAACATTTTATAACTTCAACATCTGTGTCTAGATATATGCCTCCTTCATTATATATGATATCTAATCTTGCATAATCGGGTACAAATCCCCATTTCTTATTATCGTAAGCATCTTTCATATACTTACATTTAGAGATATCATAGTTAGACTCATCCCATCTAATAATTTCATAATCTGGACAATATTTTTTCCAGCTTTCTATACATCTTTTATCTTTTTCCGGCAACTCGCCCCCGCCAAACCAGCAATAATGTATTTTTTTTGGTATCACTTTCTTAATCCCTCATAATCTTTATATCCAATAATAAAATATTTAAAATTGTTTTCTCGTTTAAAAATTAAATCTCTAACTAGAATCATTATTGAAACAATAATGTTAAAATTTTTATTATATAATGCACCTTTGGCAATTATTTGTCCATTATTTGCAGAATTTTTCTTCTCATGATAAACGCTTACAATCGGAAGGCTGATTACTTTATTTTTATTATAATTATTCAACAAAAAATCCACCTCTTCACAACAAATATATCTTGCCCCTAATCCAAAATTGACATCAAAATCATGCTTTATCTTCTGTCTATTAAATGCTATTTCTATCGAAGACCTTGATAATAACGCAAATTTATTTTTTATCGTCAAGCGCTTATTCTGGTATGATTTATATAGTTGTTGCGATATTGGATCATATATTTGGCTAAGCACTATATCCGCATTACTTTCCTTTATATGCTTAGCCAGGTCAGCCAGACTATTTTGAGGATACCAACAGTCATCATCAGAAATAATCACCCATTCCCCTTGACACTGCTTCAAACCAATATTTCTGGCATTCGATAGACCTATCTCTTGAATTCTTATATGTTTTATTTTCAGCAAACTCCATTTCTCAACCAATTGAACCATATCTTCATGATTTATTTGAGACACCATAACTATCTCAAAATCTTTTAGTTCTTGATTAGATAGTGATGCAAAAAGTCTTTCTGTTTCTTTATATCTTAATCCTAAGGTTGGAAGTAATATCGAAAATAGCATATAGGCCTCATTTAATTTTTAAAATTTTAATTGCACACCAATATCCTATGTGAAACATACTACGCGGAATACTTAAATGTTCTATATTTCTATATAAAATCCAATGATACTTTATTACTCTGAATTTATTACTTGAAACACTATTGTTTCTTATTCTATATTTCATTAAAACATCTGACATACCATAGATATACGGTTCTTTCTTCAACATTTGCAACCAAAGGGCATCATCATTTCTTTTTCTTATATTGGGCACCTCAAATTTCCCCATTTTTTTGACACTGTACATTACTGTGCTATTTCCAACCGGACAGTCAAGCAGAAGTCGATTATAATCGCATTTATGGACCACATCAATAACCCGATCCATACCATTTCCTTTTTCATCAATTTGTTCATACGCTGTACAAGTAAATGCATAATCTTTTTCTTTCATATACTTGAGTTGTTTTTCAAGTTTTGTAGGCATCCATAAATCATCAGAATCACAAAAAGCCATATATTCACCATTTGCTATATTCATAGCCTCCGTTCTGGCTATCGCTGGACCTGAATTTATTTCTCGATATATATAATGTATCCTTGGATCCACATCTGAATAGTTTTTAACTATCTCCTGTGTTGTGTCACTGGAACAGTCATCTACGATAATCATTTCCCAGTTATTATATGTTTGGGCCTGGACAGCCTCAATTGTTTCACCAATGTATTTTGCACAATTATAAGTCGGAGTAATTACCGATACTAATCCATCAATCATTTATTTATTCTCCAATAGCTATTGTTTATTTATAACTCTTGCTCAAAACAACTCCCACTGTTTTAAGCATAGTTACTATTTCGCGTGAGAATTTAAATCTCCATACTGATTCAAGATTCCACTTCATTTTTTGGGGAAGCACATGCTCTATATAGACTTTATCTATGTCATCCGCTGAATTCAGCAGATTGGCTTCATCTTTATATCTAATACTTGCCTCTGATGTAACTCCTGCAGGCATCAAAAATGTCGCCATCATCTCAGGACTGTATTTCTTCACATATTTAACTACTTCCGGTCTTGTCCCTATAAAAGACATAGTACCCTCAATAATATCTAATAACTGCGGCAGTTCATCAAGCCGAAGCTCTCTGATGCAACCGCCTATCTTGGTTATTCTACTGTCTCCTGACACTGTCACCGCTGATCCAATCTTGTCTGCATTCTGAACCATAGTACGAAACTTATGAATCTTAAATATCTTCCCGTAAGTCGTTACACGCTTCTGCCGATAGAATATTGGTCCTGGAGAATCCAGCTTTATTAATACTGCAATTACTCCTATCGGGATAATCAGCATAACCAGCATGATCCATGCAACTACAAAATCAAATATTCTCTTCAATTTTAGTTCTATTCGATGTTTACAAAGCCTATCGTAATATGGTCTCACTGCATCATTTTTCATAAACGCTGGCAATTCATCCCACTCCGGAAGATCTGCCCATTTTCTCGGATCTAATTTAATCTTATCGTTCATCGGCTATCACCCAAATAATTCATGGTAAATCTTCTTTACCCCCCAAATAATGTAATCAACATCATCGTTCGAAAGGACCGTATGAAGAGGTAATGTTACTTCATTGTTGAACTGCTCAATGCAGTTCGGATAATCATTTGCATTATATCCAAGACTCATATAAGCCGTGTGAAGAGGCAGCGGCTTGTAATGTACATTGGAAGCTATCCCAAGATTGGCAAGTCCAGCAATGAATTGATTTGCTTCCTCTCTTGTCTTACCTGTAAGAGACATGATATATAAATGACCGGATGACTGATACTCTTTGGTATAATGTTGCAATATTCTTACTGGAAGCTCTTTGAATGCCACATCATACTTCTCGATTATTTGACGCTTACGTGCAAGAATATCATCATATCTTCTAATCTGTCCCAGCCCGATTGCCGCATGAACATCTGTCATATTGCATTTAAACCAAGGTGCTACAATATTATATTCCCATGCACCCAGCTGATTTTTAGAAAGTGCATCTTTACTCTGACCATGCAAAGAATAAAGCATATATAGATGATATAATTCATCGTTATCTATTCCCGGAATATTCTTCCAAACGACTGCCCCACCCTCTGCGGTGGTCATATTTTTAACAGCATGAAAGCTAAAATTAGTAATATCTGCAATTGACCCAACCGGCTTTCCTCTATAAACAGCGCCAAAAGAGTGAGCAGCATCAGCCATAACAATAACTCTGCCGATACCCTTCTGAATTCTAAAGCCCCATATATCTAGATCAGTACTCTGTCCTGCAGGTGTATTCTGTGTTGGGTGAAATAGTTTTTTCTTTCTTTCAACAATTTCAAAGACTCTGTCATAATCAGCAGGAATGCCAAAGAGATCTACTGGAATAATGACCTTAGTCTTATCTGTAATGGCTGATTCCAATTTTTTATAATCCCAAGTAAATTTGCCTTTTTCACAATCTATCAAAACAGGCGTTGCTCCCACATGCTCTATAACTGATGCACTGGCAGTGTATGTATATGCTGGTACAATGACTTCATCTCCTGGTCCTATTCCAAGTATTTTTAAAGTCATCTCTGAACATGCTGTATTTGAATTTAGACATACAGCCTTCTCTGTATTGCACCTTTGGGAAATAAGTCTTTCTGATTCTTTTGTCTTAGGTCCTGTTGTGATCCAGCCTGATCTAAGAGTGTCAACCACTTCATTTATCTCTGCATCTGTTATATCTGGTGGGCTGAACTGAATATTACGTTTTTCCATGTCTATACTCTTTTCCTCGCAACCGTTATCTTAAATTTCTTCCAAGAATAACATATAATTAGTGAAATGAGTTCCATCCTACACTAACCTAAACTTCATACTCATCTAAGAAAATGTCAATTACCCAATTTCCATCTGTTCTTTCTTCTAAATTATATCTTTATGATTTTGTACATTGACAAACTATTTTTCTGGTATCACATACCACACTCTGGCTTCTCTCCATTCAACAGACATTCCTCCTGTCATCTGCCTCAATCTCAATCCCCAGATACAAAAGCCTCTTCCTCCCCATCATCTCCGTCTCAATCTCCGCAATCCTCTTATGAAGATTCACCCGCCTCACCATATTTCCCATTCCTGACAGAGGCCCGGACAGATAATGAATCTTTCCGTCTGTTCCAATCCTTACCTTTGATATTCCAATCCGCCCCCTTCGGTCAGCAAGCCGCTCCATAAAATCCGATTCATGCTTTTCCAGGGTAGACACATACTCATCATCGCTGAACAGAAGCTTCGGCTTTGGTGTCTTCTTCAGCTCCTTATACACCTTCTCCGGCTGGTCCGTATCGATAAATACATATCCGGGAAATAAATCCTCATACACGGTCTGCCACTGCCCTTCATATTTCTTCCTCCTGCTCCGAATCAGGTGAAAGCATCTTGCATTCAGGTTTTCCGGAAGCAGCCCTGCAACAAAGTCCTCTGCATGCTCTTCTCTCCCATCCCTCACATGGACAACACACCACATATAGTATTCACTCCTGTCGGTTTTTCCTGTTCTTGTGGCCTATAGCTTCCTGAGTGGGGAAAAACCTATAGGTTTTTCCCCGAAAAACTATTGCAAATTTTTATGGGTTGTGCTATCCTATAAACGTTAAATTGAAACAAAAAAAGAGCAAATTTTTAAAATTTGCCCGGATTTGTAACATTTTTATGGGTTTTTCAAGATAAAATCTGTAAATTCAAATCGACACAAAGATGATCCGACAGTGGGGAAAAACCTATGGGTTTTTCCCCACTATTGTCCATTTTCCCCACAACACACTCACAACCATTCTTCAATAATCCTTACCAACTCTGTTTTATATATTCCTTTAACAAAAACCCACAGAAATAAGGAAATGTAAAAATACTGTCGCTATACCCAATATTTCCGGCTGTAAACTTAATCCCCCTCCGTATATCCGGATATTTATCACTTTGAATCAGTGTTCTCAGGGATTTTGCCGTTCCCCGTGTCGCCTTCACCTCAACAGGCAGCAAATCCCTTTGGGTTCTTACAAAAAAATCTTCTTCTAAAGTAGAATCTTCTCTTTTGTAATAGTACAGGTCATATCCGCCTTTTACCAGAGCTTCCCCCACAATATTTTCATATAAAGCGCCCTTATAGACATTAAGATTTTTATTAGCCCGCAGATCTTCCTGTGCTTCTTCATCCAGCATAGCAACAAAAAGCCCTGTGTCAAAGAAATAAATCTTATATTTTGTATCATCATAGTTCCCACGAAGAGGAAGCTCCGGAAAATTGAGACAATAACAGATATAGATGATCCCCGCATCTTTCAGCCATTCAATACAGCCCCGGTAATCTTTGAGTCGGGCTCCTTTGGCAACCTTGGAAATCTGAAATTTTTTATTGTCCTTTGCCAGCTGTACGGGAATTTGTTCAAACACATTGAGAATCCGCGTCTGATCCATACCCTCCGCATATTTCCGTATATCCTCCCTGTAGTCTTCAAGAAGCTGACGCTGAATATCCAGAGTGCCCTCAAAAGTTCCCCTCACAATATATTCCCTCACAACAGCCGGCATCCCTCCTAAGATGCAGTAATCCAGAAACAGCCTTCCATACACGGACATGGCCGTCTCATTAAAAGGTTTCTGTACAAGCATATGATACAGCATCTCTTCCGTATTCTTTTGTCCATATCCATTAGCCCACAAAAATTCCTCAAAATCCATAGAAAACATGGTATAGTCTGTCTTATAGCCAACGCTGTTGCTCTCAATTCTTTTATAATGAATCCCCAGCAGGGAACCGCTGCATATCACGTCAAAGCGGTTATCAAGCTTAAAAAATTTTAAAGAAGTTGAAATCTCCGGATACTCCTGTACTTCATCAAAAAAAAGCAGGGTTTCACCTGGCTCAAATCTTTTGGACGGATCCATACGGGAAATATTGCGGATTATATCCCCAGCCCTATATCCGTCCTCTGTAATCTTTTTATACTTTGGTTCCTCCACAAAGTTAATGTAAACTATATTCCCATAGGCTGCCTTTGCAAAATGCAAGATCGATTCAGTTTTTCCTACCTGTCTCGGCCCTCTCACAATCAATGGCTTACGGTTGACATCTTTCTTCCATGAAGCCAGATAGCGGTCAATTCTTCTTTCCAAATAGATCCCTTCCATATGCATTTCTCCTCTCTGCTACCTATAATATATAAAAAACGAGCCAGTTATTCAAGTATAATCGCAAAAAACAAGCCATCTATACAAATTTAATCACAAAAAATGAGGCACCCTTCTACTCTCATAAAGGTGTATGCCTCATACTTTGTATCCCCTATATTTCTCCAACCATCTCGCCCTGACAATCCTCTATTCCTTAATCTCATCAATATCCGTAAGATTAACCCCCGCCACATTAAGAAAGCTTTTCAAAGTCCATTCAATTCCCCATTCCCCTGGAAAAATACACCAGCGCTCCAACCAGTTTTCCCATTCCAATAGCCAGAATCACATACTGAATCCCCACCGCCAGATGAATCCTCCGGTTCATCACCGGCAGGGTCTTCAAAGTCTCTGCCAGAGACATGGCCAGGCAGCCCACAAAAATCCCCACTGCGCCGCCGAACACTGCCAGCGTCCACGTTCCTCCGACCCAAATGGGAAACTCATACAAATCCAGTGCATTCCCCAGTGCTCCCCCAAAAATAATCAATGTTTCATACAGCAAAATATGTTTTTTCGTCCCTGATTTTCCGATAATCCTTGGAAATACTCCAATGATCGCCAAAAATGCAAAAATGCCGGCAGCAATAATGCCTCCGGCACAGAGTCCAATAAATGCCAGGATAACTATCTTAATGAACATCGATTCCTGACTCCTTTCTTCCTTTGTTCTGAATCAGCGTCTTGGAAATATTATCCTCATAGAGCCTCATTTCCACCTCCAGAGGCGTAGGATCCGTATTCAGTTTCCAGACACAGAAATGATTAAAGAACAGAATAACTCCCACTGCCAGCCCTACGGAGTAAGACAGTTCCAGGATCGTACAGTTTTCCGCCTCCGGCCCCAGAACCAGACGATAAATCTCCTGAAACACATCGCTTACGCTGGCATCATTATTAAAGGTCATAATGGCAAATGCCGCACCGCAGAAACACAGCAGACAGACAAAAATCGTCTTGGCCCATGCCCAGGCCAGCCTGGGCGTCTTTGTCTTCTGGTAATCAATGATAAAATCCACCTCACCCAGATTGGTGACCTGAATCGAAGCATCCATCTCATGGATCTTCTGAATCACATCCAGAACGCTTTCCACATACCGTTTATTTTTTTCCTGATGGATAATCTTGATTTTTAGCGCATTCAAACGATTTAATGTGACCTTGTCGTCACAGTAGACTTCCGCCACATCCTTTAAAAACACGCTTTTTTCATGAACCTCAGAAATCTGATTCAGTTTCAGATAAGCAGTCTTGTCCGTCATGCCAGCATCTCCTTAAGCTCCAAAACCGCACGGACTAACAGTCCTCCCGCATAAGGATTCCTGTTTCCTGCCAAAAACAGCAGGTACCAGACCACCGCCGCTGTGATTAAAACCACTGCAATTAAAAGCAGATATCCCCAATTGTGCTTCAAAAACTCCATTTTCTCACATCCTGTCATTCTTATTCCTTTCTCAAAAAATTTGTACCTGCCATTGCAATTACACAAACTTTTTAATCAGGTATCCATAGTATACCCCTTTTTTCTCATTCTAAAATTGCTCTCTCATTTGTTTTAAAATTTTCTTTTCAAGGCGTGACACCTGAACCTGGGAAATGTCCAGAGCCTCCGCCACCTGAGTCTGAGTCTGATTTTTATAATACCTGCGCAGTATAATCTCCCTTTCCTTTTCCCCCAGCTGCCCGATAAGTTTCTCCAAAACCATATGATTGAGCAATTTCTCCTGGCTCTCATCCTGATCCTCAATTTTGTCCATGAGACATAAACTATTCTCATCATTCTGATTTACCGTCTTATACAATGACTCCACCTCTGCCCCTGCCTCGATGGAAATCGCCACCTCCTCCTTGCTGGCTCCCACCTCTGTTGCAATCTCTTCAATGGTCGGTTCCCTGCCCATGGAAAAACACAAATTTTCCCTCACAGTTTTCACCCGCATGGCCATTTCCTTAATCGACCGGCTGACCTTAATCATACCGTCATCCCTGAGAAATCGTTTCACTTCTCCCAGGATCATTGGCACAGCATAGGTGCTGAATTTCACGTCATAAGACAAATCAAATTTATCAACAGCCTTCAAAAGTCCGATACTTCCAATCTGGAACAAATCCTCCATCTCGTACCCCCGGCCCTGAAACCGTCTGACAATGCTCCAGACCAATCCTACATTGTCAAGAACCATTTGGTCTCTGGCCTCTTTATCTCCCTGGTGAGCCTTTGCGATCAGTTCCATCATTTCGTCCATGGCTGTCACCTGCCGATCTGTTTTTTCATTGTCACAACAGTGCCTTTACCTGGCTTGGACTGGACCTGAACCTGATCCATAAAGGCTTCCATAAAAGAGAATCCCATACCGGACCGCTCTCCTGTGGTATCTGTGGTAAACATAGGCTCCATAGCCTTTTCCACATCCAAAATCCCCTTCCCCACATCTTTTATGGACACCGTAAGTTCCTTCCCCTCAATCTCTGACTCTATGTAAATGGTTCCCTCTCCGTTTCCATATCCGTGAATCACCGCATTAGTCACTGCCTCTGACACGGCGGTCTTCACATCATCCACTTCCTCCAGGGTCGGATCCATACGGCTCATAAACACAGCCACCACCACTCTGGCAAATTCCTCATTCTGCGATTTACTCTCCACCTCCATATAAAACCGGTTTCTGATTTCTTCCTCCTGAATCGTTTCTGACACTTCCTTTTTATTCTCCATCTTCGCCTTTCCCTCCTCAACCCTTCACGGCTGCTTCTTTTGATCCATAGCCACGTATCAGTTTTGCCACTCCACCGATATTCAAAATCCTGATAATCTGCTTGCTGGCCCCATAAAATGTCATGGTGCCGCCGCTTCTGCTCATCTGCTTGTACCGATTCAGCAAAATTCCGATTCCGGAAGAATCCATAAATGCAGTCTTGCTGAAATCGAACACCAACCTGACAATATAATTTTCAGAAAGCAGCAGGTCCGTCTCATTTAACAGATTTCTGCAATTGTGATGATCCAGTTCTTTCGGCAGATGAATCACCAGCACCTGCCCTTTTGCCTCATATGTAAAAAATGAGTCCGCCATACCATATCCCTTCCTTTCCTGTCCCCGAAACATAAATCAATTGCGCATCCACATGAAATAAAAAAAGACACCGCAAAAGCATCTATCTTCTGTAGTGTTTTTCAATCTTATCTTTTAATTCGTATCCTCTTATAACTATCTTACTATGAAAGTCCGCCGCCGAATAGGCGGCATGAATTCAGGTATGCCAAGTACGCCCGCCTGACTTTCATGGGTGGTGGTGCGTCCTGCCTGCTGGGCGCATGCAAGT
>CAJUPP010000011.1 GCA_910588325.1 uncultured Hungatella sp. | reverse complement strand
CATACGCTTTCGCCATCGGCAGCTACATCATTGACCGGAACGGCACACTCAGTGGCGAGAAGAACGAAGAATTGACAGAGGCACTTGCAGCGCAGGGCTTCACCGCAGTATAAGAAAAAATATCAGCCCCGCTCCGGCGGGGTTTTTGGTGCATACGAATTTTCCAAGGCAATTCCGTATATAAAATTATCCGCTAAAATGTTCTCACGGCGTAATGCCGGAATTATACTTTTTAGCGGATATTGATTTTTGCCTCTGTTTCTCTCCGAGGGGTGTGCATCTTCCAGTACAATGCGATTCCCATGGTTTAAAGATTCCTTATTCTATGGAAATTTCAGAAGTCAGCACACATCATAGAAAAAAACTGAAATCCTAGAAAGCCCGCAGAATAAGGCTTTTTCAAGACTCGCTGAAAAATAGCCCTCCGGAATGGAAGGCTTATTTTGTATTAAAGTTTGTCCTTTAGACATAGATTTCTGAATTTTTCAAGATCCTTCTGCATTCTGATTTCCGCTATAACTTTATTAAATTGTTCCATTTCTACTCCTGGTTATAATTCTTTTCAATATAGTATCACAACCGGCTTTTTCTCTTGAAAGCGCTCATATGCCTGTTTTACTGCCATCTCCCATATCCTGACAGTATCAAAATAGCCGAAGGTAGGGACACGCCGTTCTTGTATAAATGGTTGTCCTGTCACCATTTTTTCTGACGGCTCCTTCTGAGCCACCAAACATCCATCATTCCAATCATTAATCCAATTCCCTGGCTTTTCACCTTCAGGCACTCCACTGATTGATGTATGAAGCACCTTTAAGTTTGCCCATTTTGCAAGAGCAGCCAATCCATCTGCATAATAACGGTAACAATCTTTTGGCGCTTTATGTTCCCTTCCTGAATTGGGAGCGATAATAATACAAAATCCAGAAGGTTTTAAAACTCGTTCGATCTCTTTTATGGTAAGCCATGGGTATTCGATATGTTCAAATACTTGTCCTGAAATCACGAGATCAAAAGATTCGTCCGCAATTTCCTCCCAGCGATAAATATCTTTAGGAACCAGATCAACATTTGGCCCATCTGCCATGTCCATGCCTGTATAATAATATCGTAAGTCATCAAAAATAGTCTTATATGTTCCGTTTACATCAAAACTTCCAATATCAAGAACATGAACTGCCGTCTTGTTTTTCGTAAAAATATTTTCATAATATTTTACCAGATACTCCATTCTCAAATATGTCGATTTGTGCATGTCATTTTCCCTCTCTATTATGGCTTATCCCGCAACTAAATAACTCCTCTCAACCTCTTTCTTCCCTGATCTTCTCCTTAATCTGCGTCGAACTGGTCGTCTCCGTATACGGAAAAAACACCATATCCGCCCCATGCCGATTAAGGAAAACCTTCCTTGCCAGCCAGTCGGGATCATCTGCATAATCACTCCCTGTAAACTGAGCATCAAAGTGATACCTGTGATATGCATCTTCCGTATTCGGCCTGTCTTCTGGTATTCTCACCGCCTCATCCACATATCTGCACGCCTGCACAATCTCTAATCGTTCCTCAAACGAAATATAAGGTTTGGTCTTTTTTCCTCTCATCACTTGTTCATCGGAAACCACTCCAACAATCAGATAATCACACTGTTCCTTGGCCCGGCGGAGAAGATTCAGATGTCCGATGTGGAATAAATCAAATACTCCTGCCACATAGCCTACATGATACTTTTTCGCCTTCTCCTCCGTCTGAGCATACACAGACTTTAACGGCCTCTCATATTCAAGACGCGGGTCATACACGGAAATCTCCCTGATTCCCATATTTTTTAACTGTAAAAGAACCTCGTCAAAAAACTTAATACAGATAAATACCTTAAACGGCTGCTCCTCCTCTTTTAATACCAAAGGCGGAAATATCTCAATTCCAGATAGTCTTTCCCCCCATCTTGCTTCCCGATTATCCACAATCCCTGCAATCTCATAATACTCCCCAAACTGCTCCACAAACCTCTCTGCATACCTTCCTGACCCGAAAAGATAAAGCTTCTTACTTCCGATCCCCTTAAAGATATTGGTAAACAGTTTTTCATACTCCTCTTGGCTGTAATTCATTCTCAGCCGGTTGGCAGCCATTGTTTGAACGTCCTTTCGATACTGCCTGTGGTATTCTGATAAAACTTTATCATTGCGAAGCTTCTCCAGAAATTCGTTTCCTCTTCCTCTCCAGGTTCTCTGATATTTGGCCAGATGAAAATATTCCAGAATCTCTTCTTTTGGATAAATCAATTCCAAATCTGGGCTGTCTCTGTAAATAAAATCTATGGTACGGATAAAAATGGCATTGGCTGGAAAATTCTCTATAAAAAATTCCTGATCAAAAAACACCAGCCCCTTTTCTGTATAAAAACAGTTGATGGACACCAAATCCAAAAATCCTTTTTTCAGAATCACCCCGATGTCTCGTTTTTCCTCTTCTGTCCCAAGAGCCCTTCTCTCCCATTGGTCAATATTGGGGTCATCCTTCTTTCTTTTCTCCCACCAAGGCTCAAACTGCCTCCAGTTTACCTCTTTATAAGGAACATGTTCTGAAGATTTTAATAGGATCTGCTGGAAATCTTCCAGTTTCTGCAAAAAGATCCTCCTATCCTTCCTTAAAAGGTCTCTAAAATATTCCGTCCCAATCTGTCCTTCTATATAGGGCATGATAAAGTTTCCATGTTCCAACTGAGCAGCTACAATGGGAACACCCCGACTTCTCAAATACTCTGTATTCTGAAACAGGGTATCAATCTTACGCTGCCCTTCTGGATACAATGCCTTTTTTGACACCTCTTTTTGACTTTTTATCTTTGTAGCCAAAGCCTCCCCATATCCCCTGTCCTCCTGAACCGTAATCTGA
This sequence comes from uncultured Hungatella sp., assembly GCA_910588325.1. Taxonomy (GTDB): domain Bacteria; phylum Bacillota; class Clostridia; order Lachnospirales; family Lachnospiraceae; genus UBA3402. The sequence goes on along the minus strand of CAJUPP010000011.1, from coordinate 66,419 downwards.
TCCAAATCAGACAGAGTTCCCTCCATAGAAGCCTCAATCAAAAATCCATTGGCCATTTGATGAAACATCTGGTTGTCTATCAGAGCAGCATACATCCTCTCTTCCTCCAGAAAAAGGGTCTCAGGGCTTTTATATTGTGGAAACACTCTCACATCTATCGATTCATTTGGCAGATAATCCTCTGAAATCAAAATTTGGGGACGCTCAAGGACTGGCAGGACAGAATAAAATTTATGGTTCTTGAATCCTATATTTACCACCATTCGTTCATATTCTGCTTTGGAATAGGCTCGCCCGCTGACCACCTGCATCCGCTGATGGCTTACCTTACTGTAATTGTCCAGTCCGTCCAGCACATGGCCTGTAAAAGTCTCTTTGTCACCGCAGAAATAGCGGAGTCCTAGACGGTTTTCCACTCCCAGGAGAAGAACTCCAGAGCATTTCAGTAAGCTTTTCAAGCTCAAAAGCAGCTTCCAAGGCTCTGGGGTCCGCTCTAAAATCCCAGCTCCCACAATGTAATCAAAACCATCTTCCAGTCCGTTAAAGTTCTTCAAATCCACAGATTTTACCTTCTTAACCTGAAGGTTTCGTTCTCTCAGTACATCAAAAAGCACTTCACACTCCGGTATTCCACCCGAAATAAAAAGTGCTTTTCCCTTTTCCCGAAATTCATACCAACTCATCAGTGCCTTTGGCAAATCTCTGATCAGTTTCTCTGCCTCCATATCCATCACACCAGCTTTCCCAGTTCTATATACTCTATGTTCCTGAAATCTCTACACATGAGCCCTGTACCACTCAATCGTGGCTTCAATTCCACGTTTAAAACTCCACTCTGGATCATATCCAAACGCAGCCTTCGCCTTTGTGATATCTGCATTGCTGTGTTTAATATCCCCTTTTCTGGATGCTGCAAACTGAGGCTCTGTTTCCATCCCAAGTGCATGTGCAATGTTATAATAGATTTCCAGAATCTCTTCTCTTCCTCCATAAGCAATGTTGTACGCCTGGCCTGCCGCGCTGTGTTCTGCCTGACAAGCCTTTAAATTTGCCTCTATTACATTTTCAATATACGTAAAATCCCTGCTTTGTCTCCCATCCCCATGAATCGTAGGCGTTTCATGATTCAGCAGCATTTTAATAAACTTCGGGATCACAGCCGCATATGCTCCGTCAGGGTCCTGACGGCGTCCAAAAACATTAAAATAACGGAGGCCGTAAGTATCCAGTCCGTAGTACATCGTGTATTGCTTTGCCCATTCCTCGTCTGCCCGCTTCGTCACAGCATAGGGTGAAAGCAGTTTTCCCTCCCGTCCCTCTTTCTTTGGCAGATTGGGCTCGTCTCCATACACAGAGGAGCTGCTTGCGTACACAAACTTCTTTACCCCGTTCTGCCTCGCCGCCTCCAGCATATTCAGTGTGCCGGTTATATTATTAGCACAATAAAACAGAGGATGCTCGATACTTCTTGGAACGCTTCCCCAGGCCGCCTGGTGAAGTACGTAATCCACACTCTTGCAGGCCTCCATACAGGTCTTAAGATCTTTTACATCCCCCTTCAAAAACTCAAAGTTCGTATACGCCAAAAACGGCTCGATATTCTCTCTTTTTCCCGTGGACAAATCATCTAGGCAGCGCACTTGATATCCTAGGTTCAGAATCGCTTCACAGAGATTAGAACCAATAAACCCGGCTCCGCCTGTGACCAAAAACGTACTGTCTTCAGGAAACTGCATATCCTTATATCCCATTTTATAACCTCCAGTAACAATAATCGGCTTGTTCAAATTCTCTTCGGTTAAAGATCCCTTTCACATCCAGCAGAACTTTTTTCCCAGAACCAAACAATTTATCAAAATCAGAGACCTCCCATTTCTGAAATTCCTTATGGGCCACAGCCAAAATCACCGCATCCATATGGCTGATATCTTTTACTTGGGCAAGGCGAAGGCCATAGAGCTGTTCTGCTTCCCCCGCATCCGCTGCCGGGTCCGCCACAACGGGATGAATCCCGTATTCTTTTAATTCTTTTATAATATCTATAATCTTTGTATTTCTCGTATCTGGACAGTTTTCTTTAAATGTAAAACCCAGAATCGCCACTTTAGCCTGTTTCACTCCCTTATCCGCCGCAATCAGGCTTTTTACGCAATTCTCTGCCACATACCGCCCCATGTCATCATTAATTCGACGGCCGGAAAGAATGATCTGGCTATGGTATCCCAGCCTTTCTGCCTTATATGTGAGATAATAGGGATCTACGCCTATGCAGTGCCCCCCAACCAGTCCGGGATAGAAGTTCAAAAAGTTCCACTTGGTTCCTGCTGCCTCCAGCACCGCCTTGGTATCAATTCCCATTTTGTTAAAAATGATGGACAGCTCATTCATAAACGCAATGTTGATATCGCGCTGAGAATTTTCGATCACTTTCGCCGCCTCTGCCACTCGGATACTTTCTGCTTTATAGATTCCCGCATCAACCACAAGCTGGTAAACCTCTGCCACAAGCTCCAAAGTCTCTGCATCCATTCCGCTTACAATCTTTTTAATAGTCTCCAGTCTATGTACCTTATCCCCTGGATTAATCCGTTCCGGGCTATACCCGATTTTAAAATCTGTTCCACATTTCAATCTGGATTCCTTCTCCAAAATAGGAATACAGATCTCCTCCGTCACACCCGGATACACGGTCGATTCATACACAACGACGCTTCCTTTTGTCAGATTCCGCCCCAGAATCGCAGAGGCGCTCTCAACAGGAGACAAATCAGGAGTATGGTCTTCCCTGACTGGTGTAGGAACCGCTACGATGTGAAACTTCGCTTCTTTCAACCTGGCTTCGTCAAAGGTAAAATCTACGGTTGTGTTTCTGACCGCCTCATCTCCTACCTCCTTCGTAGGGTCCACTCCTGCCTGATATAATTTTATCTTCTCATGATTTAAATCAAATCCGATTACGTCTATCTTCTTTGCAAATGCAACTGCGATTGGCATTCCCACGTATCCAAGACCGATTAGTGACAACTTCTCTTCATGATTTTGTAGTTTTTCATATAAGTTTTTCATAGTCTTTTCACTCCGCCTTTTTAATTTCCAGCATCTGCCGAATCCCTTTATAAATAGGATATTGTCCCCTCCAGCCCAGTTTCTCCAGCTTTGAAGAATCAAGAACTGCATATTCAATCGGCGTATATTCCCTCTTCTCTTCTTCACTTGGTATCCTAATCTCGCATCTTGTCTGTGCCGTTTCTGCAAGAATCCGGGCAAATTCTGCAATCGTAAGTCTTGATATTCTGTTGGCAACATTATAAGCTTCCCTATCTGCACCGTTTAGAAGAATCGTAAAAACGCCAGATACGCAGTCCGCTACATAGGTATAACTTCTCATCTGTCTGCCGTGGCTGTTCAAGATTACATTTTTTCCTTCAAGTACAGCGTTTAAAAACTGGACTGTCGCCCTGTTATCATGAATCGAAGTACACGCCCCATAGACATGGCTGGGCCGTGCTATTACCACAGGGACGTGATATTGTTCACTGAAAGAGACGCACAAAGTTTCTGCACACCGTTTTGCCATAGGATAGCAGGAACGTACTGCCATACTGTCTAGATATCCACAGTCTTTTTCCTCAAACGCCTGCTTCGCTGCAGGCAGTTTTCCATAAACTTCTCCGCTGGAAATATATAAAAACTTTTCCAGTTCCACTTTTCTTGCATACTGTAAAAGCTGATACGTTCCCAGCAATGCAGGCGTCATAGTCTCTACCGGAGCTGTCCGAAAGGCAGAAGGAAATCCGTCTCCTGCGGCGTGAATGATATAATCCAGAGAACCTTTCAGGTTTAATGCTTTTGTCACATCCTGAAAAATACAGTGAAACTTTTCCACTCCCAGGCTTGAAGCAAACCGTTTTGTTACCCGTTTTTCGTCTCTGGCCAATATATAAATATCTATTTCCATCCCTTGAATCCGATTGGCATATAACAACAAATCTGTCATAAATGAACCGATTAAACCGGTTGCCCCAGTAATCAGAACTTTTTTACTGCTGAGCCTTTCCCTGTTTACAATTCCCCTCCATGCATTTTCCAAATCCTGTCTGTATGCCTCCTGCATCAGGTACATCTTCTATTTCAGCCGTCCTTTCTTAAGATCCGTATTCTATTTCAGCCAATCGTCTTTTCCTGCAATCAGAAGGGCTTTAAAAATCTCAATATCCTCTGTAGTCGTAATTTTTATGTTTTTTTCAGACCCTGGGCAAAAATAAACCTCTTGTCCCAGCTCTACCATCAGGGTGCAGGAGGCTGTGGAATCGCAGATCCCCCGCTTCTGTGCCTCCCTGTGGGCCCACAAAAGCTTTCCTAAAGGAAATGCCTGGGGCGTCTGGGTCCTGGCCAGCATTTCCCTGGCAATCAGGGCCGAAGAACTGTTTAGACTATCACTGCGCAAAAGCATCGCTTCCGCACAGGGAATAACGGTAATCGCAGAACCGTGAAGCCTGCATTCTGCAATACACCCTGATATAATCTCCTGAGACACGTTTGGCCGGATTCCGTCATGAATTAATATTAGATCCGACTCCTCACAGTGCTTTTCCAGTTCCATCAGCCCGTTATGAATGGACTCCTGCCCATTCTCTCCGCCTGCCGTGATCCATGTTAACTTGGTAATATTAAACTGGCTGGCATATGCCTTCAGCATTTCCTGCCACCCATCAATGCACACCACCAGAATTCTGTCAATCTCCGGATGTCTCTGAAACGCCTCCATAGTATAGACAATCACTGGCTTATCACAAATATTTAAAAATTGCTTTGGTATATCCTGTTTTGTCCGAAGTCCTTTTCCTCCTGCAATAATCATTGCTATGTTCATCGCTTATTCCCTTTGTGCCTTCCATAATTAAATAATGTAGAAATTCTCCTCCAGATCAGAGCCGTCCATATAGTCGGTGATTCCCAGAGCTGCCAGGTTTTCTGCCATCTGCTGATACATTCCACTTCCACGAGCCACAGCCAGAATGACCAGTCCATCAGGGAATCTTCTCAGCGCTTCCTCTATGGACAATATCTGCTTTCCTGCTATCATTTCCCCAGAAGGTTTCTGTGACACGGCAAAACAGCGAATCAGGTCAGAATATCCTTCTTGATACAGACCTCGGAAAATAACATCTCCTCTCCGCCCGGCTCCATAAATGATAATTCCTCCTGCATGGTCAAGCCTAACTTGAACTTCTGCTTTCTTCCGTATGACTTCCTCACATACACCGTCAGGGTTTTTTACAATCTTCCTGTACCAGTTTTCCAGGAAATAGTTTCCTTTTATAAATCCTTGATAGAGTCTAAAATCTTTTTGAATCTGATCACAGAACATTCGTTTCTGCTCATCTGCAATGCGAAGAAAAGTCCCTCTGTGCCGATATAATTTGTAGTAGTAGCAGTAAGACAGGAAATGGTAATCCTTTCTGTCACACAAGGTTCGGGCTAAAAACTCATACTCCTTTGTCATTGCCATAATCTTTGTCTTGCTCTTTACAGAAGCCTGTGGATTATCCTGCCTGTACCAATAAAATGCCTGATTTAACCACTTCGCTTTTTGACAGTACAAAAGGGTCTGGATCCAAAAGCCATTGTCCTGATAGGAAGCTCCGGAGCTCTCATGAAACCGGATCGTAAACTGCTGTAAGAAGGTCCGTTTATAAATCCCTGTCCAGATGTTCATAAAAAAATCGAAAAGCAGATTTCTGTCTTCCTCATACAGTACACGGTCATAATAGTCATCCAGCCATGGATCATGAATTCTTTTCCGATATCCAAGACTTTCTATCCAGTAGATGGCATCCGATTTGACCAGATCCAGATCATCTCTTACAGCCGCAAGATACAGAGTCTCATACATCTCTGGCAGAATGCAGTCATCACTCTCTGCAATCCCTATATACTCCCCTTTTGCCACATCAAGTCCTGCATTCATAGCTGCACCATATCCGGAATTTGCGCGATGCAATACCATAAAACGCTTGTCCTTGCTGGCATACTGATCTAATATTTCACCGCTTTGATCCGTGGAACCGTCATCCACACAGATAATCTCAATATCTTTTAAAGTCTGGGCAAGGATACTATCCAGACATTGCGGCAGATAGTTCTCCACATTATAAACTGGTACAATTACCGAAACCTTTGGCATTCATTCTTCCTCTCTTACAGCCAGTATGACTCCATGTTATGGTGTGAAGTTCTTTTATTCTCATCTGGAAGCTCTCGCCACCCCTTTCCATACAGGTTATCGAGATACTCCTGAAATCCTGTTGGCACATTGACCTCTATATCTTCAAATGACATACGGAGTGTAGAATCATAGACTTTTTTAGTTGTACAGTCATTTTCCCTGTATGCAGTTCCTAAAACTCCCACATAGCTGGATTCATCAAAATCATACATTTCTAAAAACTTTTTCTGAGAAGGATACCATTTGTCATACACACCTAATCTTCCGTTATTGGCATAAAAATCTTCCCATATTTTTTTATCCAGTTCACTAAATTCTTCAAAAAAATGTTTTCGTTCCTCTGCTCCTTTTGGCATTCCAATCAATGGAAAGATATCAATCGAAACAGGATGAACTTTTCTCATAAAATCAACATGTTCCCTGACAACTGTATGTTTATCAATCATTTTCGTCCATAACTCAAAATAGTCTTTTTTGTCTGCTTTATCTGGGATAATCAGATCATATCTGCCAGTCGGTTTGAATTCTTCTAAAAATCTTTTATAATCCTTCCATGGCAGAAAAAGATCGATATCATCATCCCAGGGAATAAAACCCTTATGCCGTATTGTGCCAAGCAGGGTTCCTCCACATACCCAATACCGGATTCCATTCTCTATACAGAATTGATCCACTTGAAAAAGCATTTCTTTTTCAATATTCTGCATTTCTTTTAAGGATATCTTTTTCTTTCCTCTAACAAATTCTGAAAACTCGTCCTTTTCCCAGTCATACACCTGAAAATAATTCACCTGTTCCTGATACTTTAATTCTGCCAGCCTTTTCTTGGGACAGCTCTTGGAGCCGCTGAGTATCAACAAATTCTCATCAAAATCTGCCAGCCTCTCCTCTAAATCACAGATCCCAATCAAATCCCTTAAGGAATTCAGATAGCGAGAACTTACTGCTTTTACATGTCTTTTATATCTCACAACCTGCTCTGAATCTTCTGAGATATAACTGTCTACTTTGAATCCCAGATTTGAGAGTATGGTTCTCATTCCAAAAGAAAAGGTATCCAGCCCATACAACACAATCTTTTTTTTATCTGTGATAACCTTCTGCTCAATCAACACCTTAATATTTTGTCCAATTTTTTCAATCAAGCTTTCCACATAATAGGTCTTCATACTATCCCTCATGCCCAAGGTCTTCTGCTACCATGGTATCTGTTCAAATTTAAAATAATCAGTTCCGTATCTATAATCGCTTTTTCTCAAAGTTTCTATAATCTCTTCTGCTCTGAAAACGCCGAGCAAGAGCGTCTTTTTCGGTCCCCTTAAAATATCTTTTGGGGGAACTATCTGATATCCCATATAGTCACCTGTTTTATAAGAGTCTATAAAACCTGATATTCTGATATCCGGCGCAAATATTTCTATGATTTCTTTATAATAACCTCCAAGCTTTCCAGTCCCCCAGATATAGAAACCTTGATTTTTATTTAATCCTGTTCTTTTTAAACACAGGACCACAAAATGGATTTTCCAAAGATTCATCTTAATAAATGCTTCATCTGTAAATTGGTCCCTGTATTTCAAAAAGCAATCAATTGTCTCCTTAAATTCCTCTTTTAAATCTTCTATTGTATAAAGAGAGCAACTCTTCTGCCTGTATTCTAATAAAATCTCATCATATGTTTTTATCAAACTTTCCGTCACAGCTATTGGTGAATGCACTCTGTCATAGGTGTCATTTGCATGAGACCAAACTTTCTTGATCGCTCCAGTTCTTATGTCCTGTTCAAAAACCATGATTTTATCTGCAATACATTCTGCCGAATATCCTTTACAGAGATACCCATTCTCCCTGTCCCTTATGATTTCTGGCACCCCTGCTACAGGGGTAGTAATCACGATAACCTGATTCGCCAATGCCTCGGAAACCACATTAGGATAAGATTCACTGGTGCTGCCACAGATTAGTGCATCGCATTCTTGATAGATATTCTCTAAATCGTCAGAAAACCCTTTTATTGATATGTAATTTCCTAACATATGATCCGAGATATATTGCTGACATTTATCTGCATAAGAAGAGTCCACATGTCCCCAAATCTCCAGTGTCCCTTTCAGCCCTCTCTTAACCGCCAAACGAAAGGCTTTCATTACTTCTAATTGATTTTTACGCTCACACAACTGCCCTACACATATGAATCTGAGGTTCTCTGCAAAATTATGTCTTTCTCTTTTCTTCTCTCTCTGTGCCACAGTTCTGACACAGTACGACTTGGTTTTAAGATATTTCTTCCAGAAAGCAGCATAACATTGAGAATCGCATATGTGAAAACGGGCAAAAATATCCGGATAGGGAAACACAAAAAATTCTGGCAAAGCCTGATAAATGTTCATAACATGGGGGAGTTTTAACTCCCTGCATACCAGTTCTACAGTTGGATTTAGTTGAACCGAATGAACGATATCTGGTTTTTGCAAATCTATAAAAGCCTTTATCTGGTCATAATTCTCTAAAATGGAAAAAAGAGAAACACCTTCCGGCTGATTTGCTACAGAAAATTTTTGTTCATAAGTCGGAATATCCTCTTGTGCACATATCTTCAGATAATCCTCGCACACTTGGTTAATTCCATCGTTTGATACTGCTACAATCACTGTCTTGCCAATATGCCTCATTAATATAGCCTGCCTCAATAGTGTGTTAGCCGCACCTCCAAGGCTTCTGTAATTATCCATAAAGTATAAAATCTTGCGTATCATTTATGATTCCTCTGTCAATATATGGCTGGAAATTCCTATCTGTCTTATTTTCTCCACAAGGCTAGAATATGTAATCACTCTTTCCATCTCCACTCCTGATTGTTTTAATTCTGCCTTAATCTGGTCCTCATAATCCCTGGGTGTGATACATAGATAGCTTTCGGTGTCGATATTTTCTGGCCGGATGATCGGATAGCCCTCCTCTGATTCCTGTTTTTTGTTGGAATCAATAAAACCTATGACCGGAAGCCTCAATTTCTCAAATATCTGCAAACATCTTCTGCCTCGTATTCCAGCTCCCCAGATATAATATTTTTTGTCATAATCAAAAAGGTTCTGTACCTTGGCATTATTTTCTTTCAATGCAATTTCAACATACTTTTCTGTTTCCAGACCTTTCAATGCTCTTGTATAATAGCTGTTTGCCTTTTTCTCCAGTTTTGTCAACTGCTTTTCTCGCAGATAACCTAAAACAATTTCATACTGTTCTTTTAATGCTTCATATTGATTGGTTGTGCTTATACCACCGTCTCTAAAGCAGGCGAAATAATCCTCCACACACAAAACATCAGCGCCATTTATATATGCGTGAATAATCCATTTCGTATCTGCAGCAATTTTATATGAAGTATCAAACCCTCCGAACTTTAAATATAATTCTCTTTTGACAAATAAAGCCGGATGTGGACATGGAACTTCAAAAAAAATGGTTTCATCTGTTAAATCTTTCCTGAATACCTTACTTCTCGCTCCGTTTTTCCATATATAGATGTTACCGCTGACGATGTCTGCTTTGCTTTCTTGAAAATATTTTTCTACTTTTTTTAATACATTTATATCCGTGATATACCAATCATCACTATTCAAAAAAGCCACAACATCTCCAGATGCTTTCCTTAACCCTTTGTTCATGGCATCATAGATCCCAAAATCTGGTTCACTGACACATAATGCAATCCGATCCCTATATTTGTCAACAATCTCTAATGTACCATCCGTAGATCCACCATCTATGATAATATATTCTAAATCACCATAATCCTGAAAGATTACGCTCCTAATCGCATTCTCTATTGTTTGTGCACTGTTATAGCATACCGTTATGACTGTAATTTTCATCATTCATTACCTGATTGTTTTTAAAATAGACTTCTCGTAGTCCTCATCATAAATATCCTGTATATTCGTGTCCCCAGGCATTTCGTTGTTATACTTGTGAAGAATGTAGCTGTATCCTTTTCCTTTTAAAAACCACTCATACTCTAAGTCTAAATGTCCGATATCCAAAGCCCAATATCCTGCTTTCGCCAGGTCATATGCCAATACCGTGGCTGTAGGCCCAAGCGCTATGAGAATCAACTTATTTGGGCCATATTGCAATGCAGCATGATAGATTTCATCATAAACAGTAAATGCATTTTCACTTGGAGCAATCACTCTGGTTACGCTTCTGGCATTATGAAACAAATCGTTTCCAACTCCCATACGGGTCTTTTCGCCTTCCACAAACAAAATATCTTGGTCATTCCATATCTGCTTTAAATCCTCAAATCGTTTCCTCGCCGCTTCTGTTTGATTATGAGGATATATTACATAAGGTCTGCTGATGTAAGCGTTATAATATTTTCTATCCATATCCAATAGACGATAATGCTCCATCCTTTTTTCCTCAGTCATATATCTTCTGATAGTATTTCTATTTTCTTTTCGTATTCCTTCCATTCCACCATAGTCATCTGCAATGGCTACAATGTGATTGTCTAAATCAGAGCACAAAATATCTTGTAAACGTTCAGCTAATTTTTCATCTGCATTTTGATATACAATTCCATGTCCTAAAATCATTTCAAATTCTCCATCGCCATATCTACTGACAGAGCATTTATCCATTATAATTTTTTTGTATGTATCCTCTACACTGGATATAATTGGCAGAGTAAGCTCCCCCTTGTTTAGCTTTGCAGCTATTTCATACATATAACTCTCTTCGAAAAATTGCTGGTTCTTTTCAAATTGTTTCATACGTCTTTCCAAATATTCTATTTTCAGTTTTAGCCGATATTTTTCGGCCTCATCTAAATCAAAAATATCCCCGTGTTCAAATATCTCTAAGTCTGAGCTGTTAAAATTTATTATCTGCTTTCTATCAATCCCCAAGTCAATGAACTCCTGATTAACCGCCTCATATTCCATTAAAAAAACAACAATATAATCAACCTCTCCCTTCGGAAAGTCATAGGGGGAATATATTTTCTTATCACCAATCCAAGTTCCTGACAAGTTCGTATTATTATCAAGAAAAAATGATATTTCCACATTCTGGTTAAATAGTTTTCCCAAATCCGTTAACTGTTTGTTTCTTCCTAATACTGCTATCTTCATTCCTGTCCTCACACATTCATCTTTAATACAGAAAAAATACCATCCTCATACATATGCTGATTTGCATATCCATTTTCTTCATTGCCTGACAGATAGTTCCAAACTTCCAAATGCTTGTCCACAAAATTTTTCCAGGTCCAGGATTCCACAGACTTCACAATCTTCCTCCTCCTAGCCTGCAATTCTAAAAGTACGTCTCTAAATTCAGAAATGGTACGACACGGATACGTGATTCCATCTTTTATATCAAGATGATACCCCTGTGGTGTTACAATCGTTTCAACTCCGGCGCGAAGCGCATCCAAATAGCCCATAGATCCCTCGTCAAATCCCCAATATAAATAGTAATCCAAAGACGGCATAAGCTTTAGATACTCCTCATAATCAAATTGAGAATAATAATCAATTTGGAATCCCATCTTCTTGATACACTCAACAATACTCTCCCATCCGGCTCCCATTATTTTAAATGCAAAATAGTCTGGATCTAAATCTCTGCATAAATCAATCAAAACTCTCTCATTTTTTCTGTGATCTTCTTCGTGAGTCTTATGTGTGATTCCCAAAATATATTTTTTAGGTTTTATGTTACCATCTTGAGCAGGATTGATATAACATAACTTTTCTCTTGGAACGCCATAGGAAGCAAGCCTTTCCATAGTCTCCCTTGACATACAGATACCCATTTTTGCATTTCTCAGCTGATACTTTAAAAACTCCACTTTATTATAAGAATCAATATGAGTAATCATAAAAGTCTCATTGTAGTGAGAAATAATGGGGTTACAGCTTGCGTAAATAATATGATGGTTAATGTCTGCCGAAGTATCGATCTCATGACCAATGGAACAGCGATATCCCCTATTGTCTAATTCTTCTTTCATCTTCACCGCAAACTTATTTAAAATCCATCCCTTGTCATCGCATATCAGGCGGATATACCGTATCTCCCGTTTTTCTGCAATGTCGCTTATGGTCTTCTCTTTATAAACAGGAAAAGCGATATTATCAAAATAATCAAAAACATACCCGTCGATTGGCGACTTTTCCAGTTCATCTTTTATTTCCTGTCTTACCTTTTCTGCTTTTACACAGATCACTACCAATACGGATTCTTTTAATTGTTCAAGTTCTTTTAATGTGATTACCTTTATACCATGTTCTTCCCTCATTTCCTTCCCATGTCTGTCACAGATATAAGATACATTTTTCAGATAAGGGAAGGCTCTTTTTCCGTATATCCCGTTTCCATAAATCACTGTATTCTTTCCTGTTGTTTCACACAGTTCGAAATAATTATCCTCATAGGACATAAATTTCACCATTTGTTGCAACTCCTCTTTTTCTATACAGCTCTGGCAATAAAATAACTTGTCCATGAATTGTAATCGGTTTCCCCCAATGTGCGGCTGTCTATCGTATCGATAAGTTCAAACCCTGTCTCTGTCAATAATAGTTCTAATTCTGGTTTAAAAAAATAGCGCATACTATGTACCTCTTTGATTGTCTCTACGATGTTCGTTGGTTTATGGATAACAAGTATTTCATAGTTTACATCTACCACATTCTTTTTATCATACATAGTTGGCTGCGCAATTCGAATCAAACGGTTTTCTTCATCTTCTATCTCTTTTACCCGGACAGACGGTTTCTCGCTGAGTACTCCCGGCCCGTACCACGCATCAAAAAGGAAATATTCACTGCCCTTTTCTCCCAACAGATTTCTTGCTGTTTTAAAAGCACTCAGAATATCCCTATTCGTATTTTGATAGCTCATTACATGAAATAAGGAAATCACAGCATCGTACTTCTCTTGTGTGGTATAATTTCTGACATCCCCTTCTTCAAATTTAATCGTACTTCCATTTTGTACCGCATTGTTTCTGGCTATCTTAATCATGAGAGGGCTAATGTCAATTCCCTTACAATGATACCCCAGCTTTTCCAGTTCTATATCATGTCTGCCTGTACCGCAGCCTAAATTTATTATGGTTTTTAATTGTGGATTAAACTTTTTTAGAATCCCATGCACCGCTTCTGCCTCTGTTTTATAATCTTTATCCCTATAAATTAAATTATAGTAATATGCATAATCCTGAAAAACGTTCATGGAATCCTCCTACTTTGATTAAATAATTTCTCTCATCACTTTTCTTACAGTAGCTGCAACCGCTTTCATCTGCTCTGTTGTCAGCGCTAATCCGCTTGGAATATAAAACCCTTTTCTTGCCAGGTATTCCCCATTCTCATACCTTTCTCCATCAAACAATCCTTGCTTTTTGTAGACAGGCTGCTCATGCATACACCAGAAAAAGGTTCTGGTCCCTATCCCCTGAGAGGCTAGAAGTTTTGTAATCTCACGGTTTGTACAATTTATTTCTTTATTTAATACAATTCCATATACCCAATAAATATTATCCGCATACTCTGTCTTTGGAACAGGCAGTTGAATTCCTTTTACATCGAATAAATTTTCTGTATAGAATTTTCCGATCTGACGTTTTTTCTCAACAAATTCTTCTAACCGCTCCAACTGGGCAAGACCGACTGCTGCCTGCAGATTCGTAAACCGGTAATTGTCACTGATCTCATCATGTACATAACGCACATCTTGCCGAAAGCAAAGGTTCCTGAGAATTCGGCAGCGGTTAGCAAGCTCTTCATCATCTGTAACGACCATGCCGCCTTCTCCGGTTGTCACATGCTTGTTAGGATAAAAGCTGAAGGTACTGATATGGCCAAAGCTTCCACATGGTTTTCCTTTGTAAGTCTGCCCATGCATCTCTGCTGCATCTTCCACAAGCTTCAGATTATATTGTTCAGCTAATGCCAAAACCTTGTCCATTTCCACTGGCAGACCATACAAATGAACTGCAAGAATTGCCTTGGTTTTATGCGTTATCTTCTTCTCTATCTCCTCTACGCTCATATTCCATGTATGTGGATCACTGTCTACCAACACGGGTTTGCCTCCCAGCTTCGTGACTGCCATTGCGCAGGAAATAATCGTAAAAGCCGGCATAATTACCTCGTCGCCTTCCTGTATCCCAATGGCCTGCATAGCAACTTCCAATGCAGCAGTTCCGTTAGAAACAGCAATACCGTATTTTCGATGGACCGAAGAACTCATCCTTTCCTCAAATAATTTGACAAAAGGACCTTCGGAAGAAATCCAGCCTGTATCGATGCATTCACATAGGTATTTTTTCTCATTCCCATTTAAAAGGGGCTCATTTACCGGAATAAAGTCCATCTCTTATTCTTCCTTTCTGAATATCACTTCTCCATCAGAAATACTCTCAAATCTGATCTTATCCTTATCACCAGAATAAGGTCCCTGTTTTACCTCTATCATTTCCACTTCTTCTAAGACCTTAAATCCATGTCCACCAGAGGTCAAAAGAATCGTGTCACCTGCCTCTAAGATACAGCTCTCTAGATAATCTTTATAGTCATCATAAAAATCCACCCTAAGTTTTCCCCTTTTAATAAATAGTACTTCTTGGGTAAGCACCACATTTCTATGTATCATATTATGGATATGGGCATCTATCATTTTACCTTTCGGATGATGCATATAGGCTAATTGCTGTGAATATTCGTTTGATGTAAGGAAACTTACTCCTTCACAGTTGTAATTATTTTTTATAATAATTGCTAAAAGTTTATCCTTCTTTTTGATCATTTGCAGTTCTGACATATTATCGTACTCCCCTGTCTTCCATTCTTTTATGTTGCTCTATCGCTTTCCAATATTCACTTTTGTAGTTATCTGCCACAGTTTTTACATCATCTATCGTATAACCATTTTTCCAAAGCACATATGGAAAAGAAATCATATCCCTTTTTGAATACTGTTCTACCTCTTCCCACCAATCTTCCATTAACTTCTTGCATATAGGATTATTGTGCTCTCTTATTAAAATACCGCAATATACACTTCCAAAATTTTCTGGCATCCCTTCTAACCAATATTTTTCTATCTGCCTTGTAACGATATCTTCCGAATCACGTTTGTTTAAAATCACACGCATAGCTTCCATATATAAACATTTCCAATGGTGTCTACATAATGTCATAATCCGAGTCTTTGGAAGTTCTTCAATAAATTTTGTAATGGAACCATTCACCTGTATTTGTCCATCAAAATAAATGGAATAATTATATTGCGGAAAAATCTTATGCGCATTTATTTTACAATACCTGTTTTTTCGTGTATTATCTATGATATGCTTTGGCAAGTATTGACGAATATCAATATATTGAAATATGCTATTTTGATTAGGTTTCTTATCTGAAATCAAATAATAATCACATTCTGGTGATACAAACAAAGGCTCTCTTAAGTCGTCATAATCACCAACTATACATGTATAAAAGGCTGTACGTTTCTTCTTCATAAATGGGAAATATACTTTTTTTTCTTCATCAAATAATTCATCAAATAAAACAACTCTCTCAATCTGCATTTCTTTTATTTGATTTAAAACATCATCTGTGACTGTACTTGCAAGAAATAAAAAACATATAACTTTTGCTTTTCTCTTTTCGAGCTCCATAGGAGATATACACTTTATACCATTCACTATCTCTTTCCCCCATAAGGCAGAATTATTGTCACAATAATAATCCACTAAAATATCTCTTTTGTACAGTAATTGTAACCCTTTCCCCGTTCCTAAAAATCCTGCTCCCCAAATGCACACTTCATAATCTCTTCCTTTGGCAAGCTCCAAATATTTTTCTTTAATATTTTCCATTATGTCCTCCCAAACAGCCTCATTTCTATACGGCAAAATCTAAGTTTGCCTTTTTTAATAATTCCTTTGGATAATCCAGGTATTCCTGTTTTATCCATAAAATTTTATTTTCAGGAATACCTATTTTTACTAAATCTTCTATAGCGCTTTTAACTGCAATAGAATTTAAAATTGCAACAACAATATAATCATAATCAAACCCGTTGATTTTATCAGGACTTCCAACATTATACATTTTTCCTAATTGCTCATAATTACAATCAGCCCAATATATCAAGTTACTGCCAGAAATACTTTCTATATAATGTTCCAAATGAATTCCAACAGTACCCGCACCATATAAAATAATGCGATCTTGCTTTTTTATCTTTCCAAAAGGTAACAAATAATACCGTGAATCTTGTCTATCAAATATATAAATAGATTTAGCAATCAAAAGATACATAATAAAGAATTGTATTTGTTCTTCTATCCTATCTGTCTGTAAAGCTCCTTTAAATCTATCGACCCAATCAGAATAGCAATTCTTTATTGTAGGCACTATATCATTGCGTATAATCCTTTTTGTAGATTCCCCCCTTACTCTATAGTGGTAATAACATTCATGAGTTATATAAATAGAGCGTGACTCCATAAGACAGGGAAACGTACACATCACATCATCAACAAGGTTATTACTTTTCTCAGGTAACATTTGATATTTAAGCAGCCTTGGTCTCAAAAATAATTTTGTCACTAAATATGGCGAAACTCCATGACGAAAAAACATTCCAGAATATATACTCTTACCACCTATCTCTATAGAAAATTTTTCGCCCTGATAACTTCCTTCCTCAAAAAAAGGTACTCTTCTCTTTTCTGTACACTCCCATGTATCAATTACTCCAGATTCTACAATTTCTGTATTATACTTTCTGGCAAATCCTATTAGTTTTTCATACATTTCAGCCTCAATCCAATCATCGCCGTCAACATATCCTACGTATTTTCCCGATGCCGCCAAAATCCCTGACTTTCTGGCCGAATCTGCACCACCATTCTCTTTATGAATAACCAGTATTCGATTATCTTTCTTTGCATATTCATCACATATCCCTGAACATGCATCATCAGATCCATCATCCACCAAAATAATCTGAAGATTTTTATATGTCTGTCCAATAATACTCTGAATGCATCGATCCAAATATTTTTCAACACGATAAATTGGTACTATAATGCTAATTAAATCTTCCATTTAATCTTACCTCTTTACATTTTCCTCAAATCAAGCGCATCCTTTAGATTGTAATAGGTATTATCTACCCTATATCTAAATTCTCCTTGGGATAGGCTTTTTATAAATTCTGATCCAAATTTTAATATTGAAGAAATAAGCACTTCCTGCTTTTGAGTGCTTAAATCAATTACCAACAACAAATCATTTTTAATATCTGTATCATAATTACTTAATTCTCGTTCTGTCACATATGAATATTCATAATGGTTAAATGGAAAACAATAATAACTGATTTCTTTACTTCCTTCTTTTAGAAAAAAATATTTTATCCAATAGATTATGGAGTTATCAATTATCAATTTGTAATATTGTGATAAAACTCTCTTTATTTCTCCTAAAGGAACAGCAGGAGTGATAATACAAACTGTCTCTTTTTCAAACTCAAACAACTCACTTAATGAAATGCAATTATAATTTTCCCCTCTTTACCGCCTCCGTATAAAACAGCGCCGTTAGTCAACAGCTTTTGGTATATGTTAATGAACTCTTTAATATCCATAAAATTGGTTCTTACTTCCTCAACCCTGCTAACAATAATCCCTACCTTTATAAGAACTTTTTAAAATATGCTTTTGTAGCATCATCAAAAGAAAACTGAATCTCCTTTTTAGGTAAACTCCCCAATAATCTCCTGACCTTTTTCTCATCTGCATCAACTTTTGAAATCTCATAAATAATCTCAGCCACATTTTCCATTTCTTCCTTAGGCCAATTATAACGTGCAATTTCTTGGGTCCCCAGACGAATTCCAAAACCGTCAAACAATCTTTTCTTCTTTTTATTTAATGTAATGCCATATTGAATACTTCTGTTAAAAATACGATTCATGATTTCTGCATCAGTTTTAATGAACACTTCGTGCGTACAAGAATATCTTCCTCCAAAATTTGCAACCTGGAAGCCTTTCTTGTCTAATTGTCTACCCAAATAATTGGATAGCTCTACAATATGTTCTTGATAAGCGTTTCCAAAATTTTCAAACTCAACCAAAGTAAATAGCAAACTTACCTTCTGATGCATCTGTGTGTGACGAATATAGATCGGGTTTATTGTAGTTTCTAATCTTTTATGTAATTCTTCATTATTTGTCATAATTAAACCACAAGCAGGCCCTGGAAAAGTTTTATGAGTTCCGCCAAACATTACGAGGTTTTCAATCTCTGATAATGGATTATGAATCATTCCTGCACCGATAAGTCCCAGTAATTGACTGATGTCATACAATAAAACGGTATCGCCAAGCTGAATCTTCTCCACCTCTAATGGTTTAATAATATCCGATGGAGCTAATAATATAAAATCCACTTTTTCATGGTTTAATAAATGATTCAACGCATCATAATTTAAATCATAGCTTTCATAAGAATACGGCACTTCTCCAACTTGTAATCCTAATCTTTCACATATCGGTTTCACAGAGGCATGTCCACCGCTTTCACCTCCCAGAATCAAAATCCTATCCCCTATTTTGGAAAGAGACATCAGTACAATCATCAAGCAGTTCATCCCTGTCAAGGTTCTAGCATCCGTATACTTTGCGCCGAATATTTTCTCACATTCTTCTGAAATCATTTCATAAAAAGGAAGAAGATAATTACTTCCAATAAAATTATTATCTTCTATATAAGAATAGGTATTTCCCACAATATATCGTTCTTGAAATCCCATAGAAAGAGGCATATTTCCAAAATCAGAAATTACATTTTCAGCTGCACATAAAGGTAGCGTTTTATTATAGTAAGAAGAAAAACTTTCTGTAATATTCACCAACTCCTGAATTTTATCATCAAATCTTCTAATTTCTTGTATTTCCAGATTTTTATCTATCTTACAGATATATTTCTTCTGCTCAAAAGTAAACGTAAATCCCTTTTTCAAATCACCCTTTGTAATTGGAGTAAACCTTTGCAAATATCTCTCTTTAGTCTGAAGATTTTCAGCTATTTTTGTCATCAACGGGGAATCTGCTTCTGTTAGATAAGCCTCATCAAATTCACGTAATTCTTCAAGTGAATCAAATTCATAAATAATATTATTATCACAGCGTTTAGCATACATATACAATTTATCTAAATGTTCATCCTGAATATCCGCCCAAAATTTAGAGATCGTTTTAGGTTGATTATATTCATTTGACAATATATCAATAAAGTTTTTAGAAAAACGCTTATTAAAAAAAGCGTACCCTAATGTAACCCATACATCTTCCGCGCCATAAAATGTGTTTATTATTCTATCATAAGCATCCGTAACGATTCCCCGTTCCTCCGTCTTTCCTTCTTTATAAACTGTACAGTAGTAGGCATCATATGCATATTTTTGAAATATATTTTCATTAAAATATAAATCCGAAGAAGAAATAATGGTATTGCCCAAAACATCTTTTGCAGCCCACACACTGGAATGATTGTTTCTCACTTTAAAATCAGTGGTTTCTATAATTTCAACATCAAACTTTTCCTTCAAATAGTAAAATTTTTCTTTCATAAATCCAACAACTACATAAATCTTTTCGATTCCTTTTTCCTTTAGCTGGCAGATTTGCCTCTCAATCAAAATTTCTCCCCTTACTTTTAAAAGCCCTTTTGGTTTTTCAAAACAAATAGGAACAAAACGCGAAGAAATCCCTGCGGCCAATATGACTGCATTTTTAACTCGATGTTCTTCCAAATAGGCCTGTCCCTTAAAAGTAAGTATCTGCTCTTTGACATAATCTTCATTACATAAAGATATATATTCTTCTTCTATTATCGAATAAGGTTTAAACAGATATTTCGCCGCCTCTTTTGTATCCCACTGTTTATTCTCTTTCAGAAAACACAATATATCAAACATTATCTTGTTCATCTTAATCCCCTTCAAACAGACATATTTTTAAAGATCTGGTGGAAAAGCCAATTTAGACACCGGATGCACCTTTCGCTTCTCTATTGATGGCAGTTTCATATAATCACCATATAAAAATGTTAAGTATTCGTCGTAATTTTTACATCCCTGTAAAATTACATTCTCGAATTTCATATCTATGGTCTCTTCGTACCATACTCTTTTATACCCATAAGTTTTATTGCATGCAGGAAAAGTCAAACATTTAACTGTATGAGTATATTTTTTATTTCTAAATTTTACATATGCAGCATATTTCTTTTTCAATTTTTGCTCTGGTATTTGGTTTAATAACTGATAGAGTTTCTTGTTCATTCCTCTTTCCACATGTTTACCAACCTCTGAGTAAAATATCTTTCTATAGATAAATGAATGAAAATTACAAATACAACGAAGCAGATAATTGTCTGGAACATTGTCACATACAAACACATCTAAAAAAATCCCTTGTTGGTATGGCATATACTCCTGATTTAACCTGACAAATTCTGAATTTGCCCGACGTAATTTTCCATATCCCCAGCGATAGCCTTGTGTTCGGTTTAAATCCTGATAATAAAACTTAGTTGAATCCAATTCTTTATCCACTACAGAAAGAAACTTTTGATATGCCTCACGATTCATAATTACATCTGCATCATCGTCCCAAGGAATAAATCCTTTATGTCTTACCGCTCCAAGAAGGGTCCCACCATCAATACTATATAAAATATTATATTTTCGGCAAATTCGGTCCATCTCAACCAAAAGTTCAAGTTCTGCTTTATGAAGTTTCAATAAATCCTGTTCTGTCAAAACTTTTTCATTCATCGCTCTCATCCAAACGGTTACCAAAATATTTTACAGATACTGCTCTGGTTCATTCAAAAACACATCTGTAATCCCTTGCTGTTCCAATACAGCCAGATCCAGTCTTGTCCCAGTTGGCTTTTCAGGATACAGATGCCCTCCCATCCATGCCCTGACTGTATAGTCCTTGATTCGTTCCTTTGGCAAATCTATTCCCTTCCAAAATGGATGTAATGCTTCCGCTCTCAAACTTTTTAACTTAAACAAGCAATCTGAAATCTTTGTATCCAAAATACCAATCTGTGCTTCTGGTTCAAACTCTCTAACCTTTTCTAATGACAACGCATAAAAAGAAGAGTATACAATGCTCTCCTGCACTCCCCTATTATGTACCAGCTCCACAATCTTTTCTTCCATTCCAGGGTAAGGATAAATACTTGTCTTTAATTCTATATTCAGCTTCATTCCTTCTTTTAATCGTTGTTCTATTAAATCAAGCACTTCTTCCATAGTTGGAACTGTCTGGCTTTTATCACTACCAGCATAAATGTGAAGCTTTTTCAAATCTGAAAGTGTGTAATCTCTTACAAAGCCAATGCCTTCTGTAGTCCTATCCACTCGTTCATCATGAATTACTACAAGTTCTCCGTCTTTAGTTAATTGAATATCCAATTCAATTCCCTCAAGATTTTTTATCTCTATCGCTTTCTCAAAGGATAAAAGTGTATTCTCAGGATATCTTTGACTGCAACCTCGATGTGCCCATATTTTCACCTCTGCCACCTACCTATCTCGCTCCTCTGCCCTCATAAACGCTTCCATCACCCCAGCCAGCGTCACCGACTCCCCACGAGTCAGCTTAAACTCGCTGCTTCCGATTCCATTTATGGTGGAAAGGAAATCGCTGATTTCATATCTCAGCCCATCTCCCAAAAACCTCTCCGAATACTTCTCCACCTCTCTCGTATTCTCATAATGTACCTCAAAATACGTAGTCTTCCACCAGGGTGCCTCCACCACGATATAACCCTTCGTTCCTGAAATTAATAGCCGTCCCTCTGACTTTACCCCCAGTCCGCAGGTCGCTGTGGCAATTCCTGCTGGATACCTTAAAGAAACCCTGGTAAAAATGTCCAGTCCATTCTCTCCCTTTATCGTATCAAACCGAAGCTCCTCAAACTCCCGACCCAGCAGCTTGAAAATCGGCAGCATTACATAACTCCCCAATTCCATAAAACTTCCGCCATATACCCTGTCTGTCAGTTCCCTGGTTTCTTTCCCCTCAAGCTTTGTAAAACACGCCTCCACATTTTTGATCGCTCCCACGGTTCCGCTGCTGGCAAAACCCAGGAGCTTATGAAACCCTGGGCAGTAAGCCGTCTTAATTCCCTCAAACAATACCAGTCCCTTTTCTCTGGCATAGGCAAACAATTCCTCTGCCTCCTTCCTTTTCAGGACCATTGGCTTCTCACAAAGCACATGTTTTCCATGTTCCAGGGCTGACTTGATATATCCATAATGGGTCTCATGAGGCGACGCAATGTATACCAAATCCACTGCCTCATAAAACTCTTCCAAATCCGTATAGGCGCTAATCTCCCATTTATCTGCAAACCGGACCGCGCTCTCTGTGTGAGGGTTATAAACTCCCTGGGTATTGATTCCGCTGACCAGTTTCGCCTCTGGGATAAACCGCTCTGCAATCCTTCCTGTGCCAATGATTCCAATCCGCTGAATCGGGCTGTTTTTCTCCCTTAACATGGTGCTGGAAATATTCTTGGTCCGTTCCAGATACACCACCCTGCAGTAATCCTTCAGATAGTCAAATTCCCCTGTCCAGTCAGAACCGATGGCAAAAATATCAATCTTATATTTCTGGATGTCATTTACCTTCTGCCCCTGGGTTTCCTCAATGATAATCTCATCTGCAAACCCAGTCTTTTTCACATTTTCAATGCGGGTTACCAGAGAATCCACCACATTCAGCTTTCCTCTGGTCTTGTCATAGGCCTCTGTGGTCACGCCCACGATTAAGTAGTCTCCCAGAGACTTGGCCCGTTGCAGCAATCGGTAATGTCCCTCATGAAGAAGGTCAAAGGTTCCATATGTAATGATTTTTACCATAATGCGTTCCGATTTCTCCTCTCCCCGTTCTTCATACCATTTCACACACCGTTTTGTGAATCTGCTCCCCACAGGTCCCGCTGGTGTTGGCATTGATTCTTGAAAAGGCTTTTATCTGTCTCTCCCTGTCAAAAGGTTTTCCGGTTATTCGGCCTTCCAATAAATCCACCAAGGAATTGAAGGAGCTTTCATGGAGACAGTAGGGAAGCCATTCGGACTCCTCCATATAACCAGACTCCCGCTCTTTCAGCTGTTCATAGTCAAAGTCAATTTCCACCTCTTGATACTCTTTGGTATTAATGTTAATGTCATAAAGCTTTCTCTCTGGAGGATACCAGATTCGGCAGTCG
Organism: uncultured Hungatella sp.; assembly: GCA_910588325.1. Taxonomy (GTDB): domain Bacteria; phylum Bacillota; class Clostridia; order Lachnospirales; family Lachnospiraceae; genus UBA3402. Next base: position 42,864 of record CAJUPP010000011.1, on the reverse strand, counting down.
GCTTTTCCCATTTGTGGAAAGGTAATACAGAAGCCGCCCATATTGGTTGCCGCAAAATATCCGTTTTTCCCTCTGTTTTTAAAAGAAATCGGCGGCTCCCATTTCTCCATTTTCCCAGTCTCTCGGTCAAGAGTCAGGTACATATTTCCCCAGTTGGGAGAAATCACGATATTCTCCTTATCTCCTTCTTTTGAGAAGGCCATATTTCCAAAGGGGTGTTCCTCACATTCAACTTCGTATGGCCATTTGACAGATTTAAAGTCTTGTGGCACATCACCATATTCCTTTATCTTTCCAGTCTTAGGATTCCAACAGGTGATCGTCATTCCATTGTAAGGCAACAGCCACAAATCCTCTCCGCTTGTTATTATGCTCTGAGTACCAAGGTTGCACTCCGAATGACTGGAAAGCCCTCTTGCTTTTAAGGTATCCTTATCCAAAAAAATAAACTCATTATCCTCTGGAGAGGCAAAAACCAGTTCATTTTTGTAAATCCCGATACCGCCAATTTGCCATTCTCCGTTTGTTGGATTTCTTCTCACATAGAAATCCCGAATTCCTTCCACCCCCTGAATCTCTTCGGTTTCTATATTAAAGCGGAGCAGAAGCGGATACTGATTTGGAAACAGGAAAATATAGTTTCCATAGTACCAATAGCTGAAAAAGGCCCCCTGGCGCGTTATCTGGGTTTTAAACTCAATCTTTTTAATTCTCTTATTTTTTATAACCAAAATGTTTTGGGCATTGCCTGGAAGGACGTAAATCGCTCCCTTGATCTCCACTGCCCTTATGTAATAACTGCCGCCTGAGTATCCAGTTCCCAAATCCATATAAAACTTGTAATGGTAATCATTATTTTCTGAATACCATAACTGATTATTGCTTGTAATCTGATATCGATCCTCTCCCCACATATCAAAAGCAGGGTTAATGATCTCTCCCCGCCAGTCTTCCTCTTGAGGAAGCGTATGAATCCAATTATTAAAAATAAACAACGGTTTTCCCACAATCCCAAAAAGGGATATAACGCTTGTTCCGGAATCTCCTATATAGGCATCCGACAAAGCTATGGTTTTTGTCATATCCGGAGTGTCATCATAAATCCCCAGATTCCCGTCTATAAATCTCTTTTTCAGTGCATCATACCATGGTCTGTACGACGGCCGCATGGAATCGAACGTAGATTCCAAAAGGGGATGAGGCCGCCACAGAAGGCAGGCGTCTTCCCGGCCTTCAAAGCAATCAAAGACATATTCCATCTTTTTTAAAAAGACTTCCGTATTCCCCAGCATGCCGTTGATACTTGTGTTATAGAAATAAACGTTTCGGCCTTTTATTTTTTCCGCCCACTGGGCCGGCGCCCCCGGCGGATTCTCACACATGCGGATCACTCTGTCAAATTTCGGCGAACCCAAAGGCAAAAACTTTTCCTCCGGTATGGATGGGTCAAAAAATCTCATGATTCTTTTGGACTGTACTACAATATAATCTACATTAAAATAAGCGTCGCACAGAGCCTGTCCCTCGCTCATATTTCCAGCCGTAGCATAATAGGGAATATATACCAGACAATTGGTATATTTTTTCAATCTGGAGGAATAGTACCTGGGGTCTACGCTGGTCACAAAATTCCCCTGGTCATAGGGATTGTGGATATACGCCACATCCGGTCTTCGGTTTTCTATGTTATATGTATCATACGGAACAACCTGCACATAATCCGGCAGTTCATTTCCTTCATAATGATAAGTCCCCAAGGTTCCGTCTGCATTTCTCTCATAGTACGGAATCGGCACTACATAAGCATCGCAGTCTGGATCGGCATCAGCTGCCATCCAGACGCTCTCCAGGCTGTCCCACATGGAGGCTTTATAGGGGAAGAAAACCACTTCCCGGCGTCCCTGGATATCATACTTTACACTGTTTTCTATCTGGATCAGGGATTTTCTAAGGGCTTTGCAGATCCGCTTCCCATTTATTGCGTGAGATGTCCTCTGATTGGTGTCCCGGCCTGTTCCCTGGACTGCCTTCTCCTCAGCTCGCTTGGTTGTCTCCTCAGCTGTTTCCGGATCCTCTGCCTGTTTCTCTGTCTCCTGTTGCTGCAACAGTTCTTCATACAGCCCATAAGCCAGTTCACAGTAAGACTCCACGTAGGAGACAGTAACAAACCCTTCCCCTTCTTCCTTCTCTATCAGGTTTCCGATGCCGATAGCGCCTTCCTGGCATTGTCCCAAAAGATCCATAGCTACGGCATATTCCTGTGCATTTACAGCCTTTTTTATTTCCAGATGCGCCTGCTCCAGCAGCTTTATAAAATCCTCAATCTGCCTCTTGTGCATTTCCCTCATAGTTACCGGTTCCCTCCTGTCATGGGGCTTCCTGACAAACTGTGAACCCCATGGAATTCCTGTTCCATCCTCATCCCTGCCTTCAGCCATCGGCTTCCGGCAATTTTGAAATAAGGCATATTGGACATCTTGACGATGCTGCAGCAATCACGGCATTCCTTCAGATTTCTTCACGATTGAATGATTGCCGGATATCCGCTTCGCTCCCTGCTACATCACGGTTTTTAAAGCCTTCCGTGTTCACAAGGTCCTGGCATACCCAATACGCAGGCTTTCCCTGCCTTCTAATGCCGTCAAAATTTTTATATCATGAACTCACTGCTCAGTCCTTGCGGTAAAACCCCGGCGCATGGCCGGAATCTATCCAAGCTGCTGTTCTTATGATCTATTTGACAATCTTTCCTTCCAATCCCCGCTTCAATATGTTCCTGGCTGCATTTGTTTTTTTATCTGTCCCGTAGCCGCAGCTTGGGCAGGTAAAGGAAGTTCCCTTCTGTTCTCCCGCCGCCCCGCAGCAGCTGCACTCCCTGCTGATGTCCTTTCCCAGGACCTCTTTAAGCTCTATGGATTGTTCTTTACATTTCTGTTCCAGACGGCTGCGGATATATCCTCGCTGCCACATGGACACCTGATTGTTGATCCTGGAGACAGTTCCGCCTTTCTTTGGTTTTGGAAGTTTTACCATGTAGACAGTCCGGGGTTTTTCATTCTGAAGGAACACATTCAGTTCATGATTGATATACCCATGAAGCTGCTCCTCCAGTCGTTTCTTTTTCGCGTGGTACTTCTTTCTTCCGGGATTATCGCTTCTGTTACAGTTGTAGCTTGCTGTCTGGCTCTGTATCCATTCTGCATATTGGGATGCATACGCTCCAAACTCTTTCCCGTAAAAATGTCCGTCGCTGGTAGTCAGCATAGTAAACATCCCCATAGAAATCCCTATGCAGCTGGTATACTCCTCATAGGAGCGGACCGACATATACACCGGCGCCATGATTTCAATACTGTTGCGGTCCGGATGCAGCTTGACATACAACTGGCTCTTGTACTGGTTATTGTCTGTCAGCAGTATAAAAACCCGTTTCCGTTTTTCTTTTGTGGACAGGTAAATTCCGTGATCTCCATATCGGTAAGCCCGTTCCGCCACAGAAAAGCCTGTGGCCGCGTCTGTGTGCTGCTTCGCGTGGTATTTTCTCACCTGCCTGCACAGATAACGGTGCAGCTTGTCCTGCTCTACCTTTTTCGCTACCTCTTCATACCGCTTCTGTATCTCGTCCGCCAGCTCTATGGGCTTCTGATTTAACACCGCAGTAAATGCATTGCTGACTTTTAAAACAAAACGGAGATAATGCTTTTCCTCCGGCGTCAGATTCTCATTTGCCCCGAGAAGCTGTAAAATTTTGAATTTGGTCCGGTTCCACTGGCTTTTGATATCCGCCAGGGCGTCGAAAACGGCAAGATAGAAATACACGCTGGGCAGGCCCAGAGCCTCACGCAGACCGCTTGCTGTCATTTCGTTCTGAACCGTATAGCCCGGATAAATCTTGGACAGGCTTTTGATTCCGCCGAAACGGTCATAGACATAATTCTTTACCTTGCAGCAGTCCTCCGCTATTTCCTGCAATTTCTTCATATCTTCGGCAGAAACCGGTGTCTTACTGTACTGACGAACGGTTTTACATATCTTTTCTGACTGCATGTTCCGCTTCCTTTTGTCCTTGATTCAGAAACATAAATCTTGTCCATTCTCAAAATGTGTAGGTTTTGAGAATGAAATATGAAGCCTAAAAACACATACATTCTATTATATTATCGTCAAAAAATCAAGAAAATTAATTCTTTTTTCTAGTAATTTTATACCATGGAAAATTTTTCTCAAAACCTACACATTTTGAGAATTTTTTTATGCCTTTAAATCCCTTTAAAATAAGCCAATATCAACCTATTTTCCCATAATAAAAAGCCTCCGATCTGTATCGAAGGCTAATAAATCATATATTTTCTATTTTTGTGTTTCTTTCTCAATACTAATTTCTGCAAGCATTTTTTCCGAAAAGCTCTACTCGTAAGAGATTTTATGAATTGCTGTGTCAAACTCCTGCAGCTTGTCAGGGTCTATCAATATCTTTCCACCGTATACTCCCTGACTGAGCAGCCGTGAAAACACACGGTCAAGTGACAGGTTTTTCCTCCTACCCTGCATACCTCAGCCCATCAAAGCAATCATCTTCGCTCATCCCATTTACTCTGGAGAAATATCCGTCTTTCTCAATGAGAATATCGCACCGTCTTTTGTCCTCCAATTCCATCTCCACAAATGTCTCCCCATCTGTTCTGCGAAGATAAAACACGGTTCCAGGAGGAACCATCTCCTGGGTCTTCTCTGTGCCATCGCCTCCGTGCATCTGAACAGGAAGCTCCACCTTGGAGGTAATGGCATACTCTCCCCATCCTCTATCGTAATTTATAATGGTATACACCCCGTCAATCACTTCCGGCATCCCATTCTCCCCCACACGGTAATGACGGAATCCAATATAAGTTCCCAATGCCTCCATATGAGTATAAAGTACAAAATCTTCAGGGTCAGCCACCAAATGTTTCCCGATATAATCCGTCGTATCTCCCACGCAGACAGGAATATCCTGATTCAAATCAAAGACATACATGGTATGCCAGTCATTATCCCCCAGACAATCGGCATAAAGCCATACCCTTCCATCTTCTTTCTGGAACAGATAGGCCTTTAAAAAAGAACCGTACATCTCCAGCTCCGCGCTCTGCTGCCCCCATCGAATGGAAATCATACTGTTATAATTGATTTCGTTCTTCTCAATCGTGTAAGAAAGAATCCTGCTCTCCCCATTGACGTCTACGGGATTTTCCGTCCATTCCCATATTTCCTTTGCACTTCCTTTTACACCTGAAGCATACTCCTTCTTCACCATCTGCTGCTCATCCGCCACAAAAGGTATCTCCACTATAAATGCTCCGGATGCATAAGGTCCTAACACATACTGGCTGAAATATAAAAACATTGTTTCCGTATCCATAGTCCACTGGAGCTCACTCAGTCCCTCTCCGCTTCCATAGAACATATCCTTTAAGGTATCCTGATAATCCTCAAAAAATGCCTCTTCGCCATACTCCCGCACCAGATACTCTTTCGTGTACTCATACACCATATCATAATCCTCTGCCACGTCTTCAAGAGAAAGCCGTTTTCCGGTTAACGGATCAAAGTTTACTCCATATAAATAATAAGATCCGTGGGCTCCTCCCAGATAGCTGCTTTCCCCATCTGTAAAACTGACGATCCGGCTGTCCGCCCGGTCCAGATCTATGGTTCTGGAAATCTCATAGCCCGCATATCCGCCTTCAGTAAATCGCTCCATAGCTTCCGGCAGATATTCCTGATAAACTTCCTGAACCTCTCTCCAGTTTGCTTCCCCATATTCATCCAGAACTGCCTGAAAAGCATCATACCCCTCATCCAAAATATGCAGCTTGGAACTGCTGCCCTGAATAATCTGCTGTCCATCCTCCCATTCACTGATATATTCTGCGGAAATATCAATGGTAATCGGTCTTATCTTGTCTTCCTCCTCCGGTAAATCATCCCCGGCCTCTTCCTTTAAATGATCCTCATTCTCCTGCTTTGATCCCTCTTCCTTCTGTCCCTTTTCCTCCAGGCCGTTTTCATCATCCTCTCTGCGTTCCTCTTCTTTTGTGGTATTCTCCCTGGCATCAGATCCCCCGCTCTGACATCCGGATAACACCATCATCGCTGCCATCAAAACACATATAACACTTCTTGTCTTTCGCATTCTTATTCTCCTTTTCAATCTCTTCCTCCGTTAAATAGACTTCAAATATTTTCATATATACAGATAAAGAAGGCCGCTTAAAATCACAGCCTTCACAAAAATATTCTCTCAATCCACCAGCAGATACTCATAAGCCTCCACCAGTTCATAGGCCCTAAGCCTTGTAGACTCTGCCAGAGAAGCCGTATACTCCACACTCTCTTTCGCATCTCCCGAAAAAGCCTTGGCCGCTTCCGCTGCCAATCGGTCTCTCTCTTTCATCCACTGTCGTTCCTCTTCTACCAGCTCTCCTGCCTGCTTTTCATCCATACGCTCTAAGATCTGGTCATAAATCACATTCAGTTCATTATCCCACAGCTTTAATTCGCTGGCTGCAGAACTCTGGGTCAAAGAATTGGTGTTGCTGTTATTAGAAGCCTGATTCTCCTTATTCTTTTGGATCTGAGCATCCAGCTCCGATAAACGATTTCGATAATAAGAAGATTTCACCGCTCCCTCTTTCTGACTGTTTTTCTGAGAAGAGGCAGTCTCCAATGGAGAAAGGATCACCGTCTCTGCATCTGCACCTTCCCCACTATCCTGAAGTTTCTTTTCCCCGGCATTCTCCTCTGTCTTTCCCTTCGAAGAACCATCAATTACTACCTCCGATACCCCACTCTCAGAATACGCTTCCAGCATGGAATCAGCCCCGGACATTTCAGCCTCTAACGGAACTGACGCCAGAGCCGGCTCATTCCCTCCGGCCCCTGCCGCCGGTAACGCGCCTCCGGACATGGCAAAATCCTCCTGACTTCCTGCATCCGAATCCTCATCTTCCTGCTGGTCTGTTCCCTGCTTCTCTGTGATGCCCCTCTTAAGGTCCTCTGCTATCCTTCCCTTTGCCATTCCGGTCTGCTTTTCCTGTTCGAATGCGCCTGACACACCTCCCGAAGCAACCCCCCCATCTTCACTTAAAGGGGCTGCCTCTTCATCCATGGCCTGCTCATATGCTGTTTTTTCTGTCGTTTCCGTATTCAAAGAACCTTTCAAAAAGTAATTCGTACATGTCGTTATGGTAATCCCCGCTGCCATAATAAGCAGCAAACTATAAAAAGCCCCTTTGTTCGTCATATGCTGCTTCCTTCACTGTTTATTTCTAAGATTACCATAACACAATCGTTTTAAAAATGGAATAGCCATGCAGAATTAGTAATATTTTGTAAGAGATTATTAACTTTTTAGGCGCCTTCATCCGTCAGAAGGTCTTCCCCGTCTGCCGCTGCCGTGGCCAGACCGTCGCACCGTTCATTTTCCGGATGGCCGGCATGTCCTTTTACCCAGTGGAAGGTGACCCGATGGGGTTTCATTGCATTCAGCATCCGTTTCCACAGATCAATGTTCTTTACCGGCCCGCTTTTTCCCCGTTTCCAGTTATTCTTTATCCAGTTGTCAATCCATCCCTGGTTAAATGCATCCGTCAGATACTTGGAGTCAGAATACAGCTCCACCTCACAGGAACGGTTCAGCGCTTCCAGTCCCGCAATCGCCGCCATCAGTTCCATCCGGTTGTTGGTTGTTCTCTTATATCCTGCCGACAATTCCTTCTCGTGGAGAACGCCTTTCTGATCGATATACTGAAGTACAACTCCGTATCCTCCCGGGCCGTCCGGATTCCCTCTGGCAGAACCATCTGTAAAAATGCGTACCGTTCCCATGATCATATCTCCTGTCCAAATCTACTAACTACCTGTCCCATTTATCGCAAAGTGCATGAATCTGTTCCGTAAATTTCGCCAGATCCTTATTGGCTCCGCCTTCATTGTTGAAGATTACGCGGCGCAGGCGGTCACATGCAGCAACCAGACGGGCAAATACGCCATCCGCACGCTTCCTGCCTTCTTTCTCCTTCTCCACCGGAATCCCCTCGGTTACGGTCAGCCACTGTCCTGCTGCCAGATCAAACACAGACCCGCTGAACGGCGCCACAGCCGGAATCTTTTCTTCTCTTGTCAGACGCTCCGCAAACTCCGTGGTAACCGTATCCTCGCCGTGAACCACGAAAGTCAGCTCCGGCCTCTTCTCAAATGCCCGGATCCATTCCAAAAGCCCGTCCACATCCGCATGGCCGCTGATTCCCTGAAGGGTTTTAATTTGGGCTACCACATCAATAGACTCGCCGAACAGTTTCACTGACGAAGCCCCGTCCACCAGGCTTCTTCCAAGGGTCGCTATAGCCTGGAAACCGGCGAACACGATGGTACACTCTTTTCTCCACAGATTGTGCTTCAAATGATGGCGGATACGTCCTGCATCACACATACCGGAAGCAGATATAATCACCTTGGGCTTTGGATCAAAGTTGATAGCCACAGACTCCTCACTGGTTACGGAAAGCTTCAGGCCCGGAAATTCAATCGGGTTAATGCCGCAGGCCACCAGCTGTCTGGTCTCCTCTGCATAACACCGAATCAGGTTCTGTTTAAACACATGGGTAGCCTCCACAGCCAGAGGGCTGTCCACATAGACCTCATAGCCGTCATGTCCATGTACCATGTGATCCAGTTTAATCTTCCTGAGGAAATATAATAGCTCCTGGGTTCTGCCTACTGCAAAAGCCGGAATCACCACATTCCCTCCCCTGTCAAAGGTTTCCTGGATAATCTGGCTTAACTCTCCGGTATAATCCTTTCTTCGTTCATGCTTCCGGTTTCCGTATGTGCTCTCCATCACCACGTAATCCGCTTCCTTGATATATTCCGGATCCCGGATCAAAGGCTTGTTCTTGCTTCCGATATCGCCGGAGAAAACAATCTTCTTGGTGATCTCCCCCTCTGTGCACCACACCTCAATGGAAGCGGAGCCTAACAGATGGCCTGCATTGGTGAATCGAATGGTAATATCCCCGTTTAGCTCCGTCTTCTCATCATACTCATAGACCTCCAGATGTTCAATGGCTCCGGCAGCATCATTTACCGTATACAGCGGCGGCACTTCCGGCAGGCCGGCTCTCCTTGCCTTCCTGTTTTTCCATTCCGCCTCCATCTCCTGAATGTGGGCGCTGTCCTTCAGCATAATCTTGCACAGATCACCGGTAGCTATTGTAGTGACAATCTTCCCTCTGAATCCCTTTGCATAGATCAGAGGGATAAGGCCTGCATGGTCAATGTGGGCATGGGTCAGCAGCACGTAGTCGATATCCGCGCAGCTGACCGGCAGGTCCGCATTCTCGTATACATTGACTCCCTGTTCCATACCACAGTCAACCAGAAGCTTTGTGGTTCCGCATTCCAGATAATGGCAACTGCCTGTTACTTCATGATCCGCCCCAATAAACATTAACTTCATAGATGGTACCTCCTTTGCATTTTTCCCCACTGCTCTTCGCTTATGTGAACATTTTACCACAAATTAGATAATAATACAAATCATACCGCCATTACTATCATTAATTATTTTTTGAAGAGTGTCCTGCAGCTTCATCTGACAGTCTTCTGTCACCTGGGACACCTTGGCCTGGATTCCGTCCTCCACAATCTGCTGGATGGATTTTCCGAAAATATTGGTATTCCAGATTCCGTCCTCACTCTCCTTTGCATTCTGTTTTATGTAGGAGATCAAATCCTCCGCCTGCTGCTGGCTCCCCACAATGGGAGCAATCTCCGTTTCAATATGTGCCTTGATCATGTTGATGGACGGTGCCTCCGCCTTCATCTTCACCCCATATTTGTTACCGTGCTTGATAACCTGGGGCTCATCTAAAATCACCTCTGACCGCTCCGGCGTCACCACTCCATATCCCCGCAGCCGCACCTGGCTGATGGCATTCTGCACCTTCTCATACTCCTGCTTCATTTTTGCCAGACTGCTTAAGGTCTGCATCAGCTGATACTCTCCCTCAATGGGAAGTCCCACATAATCGCTTAAAATCTGATAATAATAACTGTCATTGACATCCACATTCACCGATACCGTACCGTCAGACAGATCCATCCGGTCTGCCTTCATCCCCCGTATGGTATCGGTAACCACATCCAGAAGGCTTTCCGTAATATCCTTCATCTGGCTCACCTTTCCTAAAAGCTCCTTCACTGTCTGAATTACCCCTGCCTTCAGCCAATGGTCTGATGACAGGATCTCCAGCCATTTGGGAATAAAGAAATTCAGCTGAGTCACCGGAAATTCTTTTAAAATCCGCTCCAGGATCCGGAAAATATCTTCCTTTTTCAGCTGCTCACAATTTACGGGAAGAACCGTCACATCATATTTTTTCTCCATCTCCTCCGCCAGATGCTCCGTCTCTTCCGAATATGGCCTGGTGGAATTTAAAAGCACCAGAAACGGTTTTCCTATGGCCTTTAACTCCTCCACAGTCCTCTCTTCCGCAGGTATGTACGCTTCCCTCTTTAAATCTCCGATGGTTCCATCCGTTGTCACCACAACCCCGATGGTAGAATGGTCTGTGATAACCTTCCTGGTTCCAATCTCCGCCGCTTTGGTAAAGGGAATCTGATACTCATACCACGGCGTTTTTACCAGCCGTTCCTGCTGATTCTCAATATGCCCCGCAGCCCCGTCTACCATGAACCCAACACAGTCAATCAGCCTCACCTTCGCCTCAATGCCGTCATCCAGTTTCAGCTTTGCTGCCTCCTTTGGAATAAACTTGGGCTCTGTAGTCATAATCGTCTTTCCCCCGGAACTCTGAGGAAGCTCATCTCTGGTCTGATTTCTCAAGTGCTCGTCTTCCATGGCAGGAAGCACCAGAAGTTCCATGAACCGTTTGATAAAGGTAGACTTTCCCGTCCTCACCGGCCCAACTACTCCCAGATAGATTTCTCCTCCTGTTCTGGCTTTTATGTCCTTATATACCGAAAACTGTTCCATAAAAATACCCCCTTGCTATGCTGATTCAGTATATGCAGGGAGGTATTTTAAATATACTTGATTTTCATATTCAACCAGAAAATAAATAGACTTTGTTTTCCGGCTATGATACAATCATTACAGACACAATAACCGTATTCTTTAAGTGGAGGTGATAGAATGCCCGGTATGTCAGATATTATAAAAGATTCCGTTGTAGAAGTGTGAATCATCACATGCTGCCCGTCCTCTTACAACACCTACATTGTCTACTCGCTAAGGTATGCCTTCTTCACCGAATCATTATTCATCAGTTCCCTGGCATCTCCGCTTAACACAATATTTCCTGTCTCAAGAACATAAGCCTTATTGGCAATGGACAGTGCCTTCTTGGCATTCTGTTCCACCAAAAGAACCGTAGTCCCGGATTGATTGATTTCCCGAATAATCTCAAAAATCTCATTCACATAGATAGGAGAAAGCCCCATAGACGGCTCATCCATAACAATCAGCCTGGGGTGGGACATCAACGCCCTGCCCATAGCCAGCATCTGCTGCTCGCCGCCGCTTAACGTTCCGGCCAGCTGATTCTTCCTCTCTTCCAGGCGGGGGAATCTTTTGTAGATAGACTCAAGGGTCTGCTCCAGCTCCGATTTATCTTTCCTGGTATAAGCCCCCATCTTCAGATTCTGAAGCACGGTCATCTCCGCGAAAACCCGCCGTCCCTCCGGCACATGGGCAATTCCCATGGATACCAGCTTATATCCCGGAATCCTGGTAATCTCTTTGCCCTCATAAAAGATTTTTCCGGCCTTTGAAGGAATAAGCCCTGTAATGGTCTGAAGGGTTGTGGTCTTTCCCGCGCCATTGGCGCCGATTAAGGCAATAATCTCGCCCTCATTGACTTCAAAGGAGATTCCCTTAATGGCCTGGATCACACCATAATATACTTCCAGATCTTTTACTTCCAGTATTGCCATAGTCCTCTCCTCCTACTCTCCAAGATATGCCGTGATAACCCGCTTATCATTCAGCACTTCCGATGTCTCCCCCTGAGTCAGCACCTGGCCGAAATTCAGCACAGTCAGCCTCTCGCAGATACCGGAAACCAGTTTCATATCATGCTCAATCAGCAGGATGGTCATATCAAAATTATCCCGCACAAACCGGATCGTCTTCATCAGCTCCGCCGTCTCATTGGGATTCATTCCTGCAGCCGGCTCATCCAGCAAAAGAAGCTTGGGATCCGTAGCCAGCGCCCTGGCAATCTCCAGCTTTCTCTGCTTTCCGTAAGGCAGATTGGAAGCTTTATACTCACACTCTTTATCCAAATCGAACACCTTCAAAAGTTCCATGGCCTTCTCATTCATCTCTTTCTCCACCTTAAAATATCTGGGCAGACGGAAAATTCCTTCCAGAGTAGAATAGGGATGATGATTGTGAAGTCCTGCCTTTACATTGTCAAGTACGCTCAATTCCTTAAACAGACGGATATTCTGAAATGTCCTGGCAATCCCTTCCTGATTGATCTCAATCGTCTTCTTTCCGGTGATATTAACCCCGTCCAGGTGAATGGAACCGTTATCCGGTTTATAGACACCTGTCAGCAGATTAAACACCGTGGTTTTCCCCGCACCGTTAGGCCCGATAAGACCATACAGCTGTCCTTTTTCGATAGTCACATTAAAATTATCCACTGCTTTCAGACCACCGAACAAAATGCCAAGATTTTTTACTTCCAACATTGCCATTTAAGCGGCCTCCTTTTCAGCAGATTTTTTATGTCTGAATTTTTCCATCAGGACGCCGCGCATCTCGATGGCCTTAGGACTGGAGTTAAACAACATCATAACAATCAGAACAATGGCATAAATCAACATTCGGTAATCGTTCAGTCCGCGAAGCAGTTCCGGCAGCGCCGTCAGCACAATGGCTGCTATCATGGAACCTCTGATATTTCCCAAACCGCCCAGTACCACAAACACCAGAATCATAATGGATTTGTTATATCCAAAGTTATTGGATGTGGCCGCCAGAGTGGAAAGGCTGTGGGCATACACCACTCCCGCCACTCCTGCCAAAGCCGCGGAGATGGAAAATGCCATCAGTTTATATTTGGTAATGTGGATACCGATGGACTCCGCCGCAATCCGATTGTCACGGATAGCCATGATGGCGCGTCCTGTTCTGGAATGCATCAGATTCAGTACAATAAACAATGTAATCAGCAGCAAAACCATACCGATGGTAAACGTAGCCGCTCTGGGAGTCCCGGTGATTCCCTGAGCCCCCTTAATGATAACCACACCGGTCTCATCCAGCCCCAAAGAAGTCGTATCTTTAATGGAAAAATGAAAACCGGAAGCGTCTCTTCCCACATACATAACATTAATCAGATTCTTGATAATCTCGCCGAAAGCCAAGGTCACGATAGCCAGATAGTCGCCCTTCAGACGCAGAACCGGGATTCCGATCAGAATGCCGAAGATCCCCGCTACCACCGCTCCAAGAATCAGAGCCAGGAAAAACCGAAGCCCCACACCGGGAATCGCCCCTTCCATACACCGGGTAAAAAACGCTCCTGAAAAAGCACCCACACACATAAACCCTGCATGCCCCAGACTCAACTCCCCTAAGATTCCCACAGTAAGGTTCAAAGAGATCGCCAGAATCGCATAGATACACAGCGGAACCAGAAGCCCCCGAAGAAGACTTGTCATGCTGCCCGTAGTCTCCATGAGCAGAACCAGGCCCCACATCAAAAATACAATTCCATAGGTGATTAAATCCTGAATCAGCACTTTATTCTTTTTCATTCTCATCACCTACACTTTCTCATTAATCTTCTTGCCCAGAATTCCAGTAGGCCGGACTAAAAGCACCACAATCAGCACTGCAAACACGATGGCATCCGACAACTGTGAAGAAATATACGCTTTCGAAAGATTCTCAATGACCCCCAAGATAACTCCGCCGATCAAAGCCCCGGGAATCGAACCGATTCCTCCGAATACTGCCGCCACAAATGCCTTGATGCCCGGCATGGAACCAGTATATGGTGTCAGAGACGGATAGGTGGAGCACAAAAGCGCGCCGGCCACAGCCGCCAGAGCGGAACCGATGGCAAACGTAACTGCAATGGTACGGTTTACGTTAATTCCCATCAATGTAGCCGCACCCTTATCCTCCGATACGGCAAGCATAGCCTGACCAATCTTTGTCTTCTTAATAAATGTAGTCAACGCCAACATAATGACAATACAAGTCACAATCGTGACCAGAGTCACCCCTGAGATAGACAGCTGCCCTCCTGCCAGCTTCAGACTTGGAACATTTACCACAGAGGTAAACTGGCGGGCATTGGATCCAAAGACTAAAAGAGCAATATTCTGAAGCAGGTAGCTGACACCGATGGCCGTAATCAAAACTGCCAGAGAAGATGCCCCTCTAAGAGGACGGTAGGCAACGGTTTCAATGACTACGCCAAGAACTGTACACACTACCACTCCCACCAGAATTCCTATGAGCGGCGACAGTCCCATGGTGCTGACTGCAGTGAAAATCGCAAAACCGCCCACCATGATAATATCTCCATGGGCAAAATTCAGCATTCTGGCAATTCCGTATACCATGGTGTATCCAAGGGCAATAATTGCATAGATGCTGCCCAAGCTGATGCCATTAATCAAATAAGACAGAAAACTCATATTCCTACCCCTCTTTTTCAAAACAATATTATGTCGAATTATATCATAGGCTACTGTGTTACGCAAGCAGAAGTTTCTGGCGAACAGGTCCGCTTCGATAGTCCGCTTCGATAGTCCGCTTCGGAGTAATGATAAAACATCTTCCGACACGCTCTCGCTCAGGTTTTCACGTAGCGGTGCTAAGCGCCCAAAAAACGTGCGCTAAGTACCGACGTGAAAAATGGTCTGCAGATGTTTTATCATTACTCCGAAGCTACGTTATTGGCATAGGCCAAAAATGGAGACTACAGACGTATTTATGTATTTATTTTTATATATTTATATAATGAAGAGAGGCTGCCACAGGACCAACGTCATTTAGTTAACACTTGACATTTCGAGAAAACGTAGCCCGGCGAGAAAATGATATTGTTTTCTCCAGGGTACTTGAAGACCGTCGGTACTTAGGCGCTGTTTTTTAGCGCCTTATGTACCGCTACGCTCCTCACGTAGCGAGAGCGTGCCCAGGAGAAAACAATATCATTTTCTCGCCGGGCGGACCTTCCACGATTTCTCAAACAGCAAAATCTTAACTAAATGACATTGGCCACAGGACAACCCCTCTCTCGATTATAAAGATATTATAAATGCTTACTGCATCTCATAGACACCATTTACAATCTTTGCTGCCTTTGGCTCCTTATCCGGCTCACCTGCCGCATTCCAGGACATCCCTGCACCAGTCAAACCATCAATCGAAATCTCTGTCATAGCAGTCTTCAGTGCATCGCAGATAGCGGAAGCATCCATATCCGGAGTTACACCGGATTGCTCAATGGCTGCCTTCAATGCATAAACCGCATCATAAGAATCTGCTGCGAACTGGTTCGGCTCCTCACCGTATGCTGCCACATAATCAGAAGTAAACTTCTGGCTGGATTCCTCTGTTGCGGAGAAAGGAGTTAACAGCATAACACCCTCTGCCAGAGAAGTATCAAAGTTCTTTACGCTTAAGATTCCGTCCATACCATCTACGCCGAAGAAAATCGGAGCAAACTCTTTGTCGCTGGCCTGCTTTAAGATGATGGAAGCTTCCTGATAGTAAATCGGAAGGAATACCAACTCTGCATTAGCCTCTTTTGCCTTGTCAAGCTGTACGGAGAAATCCGTAGCAGTATCAGCAGTAAATGCCTCGTCAGCTACAATTTCCAGTCCCTGATTTCCGGCTTCCTTTATAAATGCCTCACGGATACCGGAAGAATACTCTGTGGAGCTGTCATAGATAATTGCAACTGTTGTAGCCAGCTTATTCTCGCCGATATATTTTGCTGCTGCCATTCCCTGATCCGGGTCGGAGAAACATACACGGAATACATTGTCTGGGGACACACACTCTACTGCAGAACCAGATGGTGTAATCTGGAACATATTGTCATTGGATGTCTCTGATGCCACTGCGATACACGGACCGGAAGTAGTGGAACCTACGATCATCTGTGCACCCCAGTCTTTCAGGGTATTGTATGCATTTACAGACTTCTGAGCGTCATGCTCGTCATCCTGCGGATTAACCTCCAGCATGTAGCCGCCTGCGCCGCCTGCCGCATTAATCTCTTTTACTGCCAGATCCGCACCGTTCTTTACCGCGTTGCCGTAAGCTGCTGCGCCGCCGGTCAACGGTCCGATGACACCGATCTTAAAACTTCCCTCTGCTCCAGCATTGTCAGAACCGCCTTCCGTCCCTGCTGCCTGAGAACCCTCTGCCTCTGCCGCTGCTGTTGTCGCTGCTGCCGTAGTCTCAGAAGACCCGGAACCGGATCCTGAATTTGACCCGGAACCACATGCAGCCAGTGAAACAACCATAGCTGCTGCTAAACCAAAACTAACCAGTTTTTTCATAATTTTCTTTTCCTCCTCATAGAAATTCTTTCATGTAAAAACTTCTTAGTCATTATATCTTTATCATTTTCGCTTGTCAACACTTTCCTACGATAAAGTCCTCCATAATGGATATACATAGTAGTTATACATATTATTCCCCTGAGTTATTATATATCATTCCATTTTTCATGGGTTCCGCATACGTTCAATTACACACGTGTATTCCTTTGTTTCTTTATCATAGATCAGCTCCTTATCTTCCCCCCAATTTTATTCTCCTTCCCCTGAACCAGTCTTACAATATTAGACCTGTGCCTCCAGAATGCCAGCGCCGTAATAATAGCCGACACTCCGTAAAACTCCGGCAGACAAAAAGCCTCCAGCCCATAATCCCCTCTCTGCCCAAAGAACACCATAAATACCAGAAAAATGGACACAACCACCAGAGAGCCCAGAGACACAAATCTTGTCACTGCCACAATGAGAATAAAGGCCAGAAGGCAGACAGCAGTCACCCGTAAATCCAGGGCAACTAAAAGTCCTGCCGTAGCCGCAATCCCCTTACCTCCTTTAAATTTCAGGTAAAACGGATAATTGTGGCCCAGTATCACTCCAAGAGCCGTGTATAAAAGCATCAGGCAGGCAATCTCCGGCCTGTGGCGAAAAACCAGATACCGAACCAGAACACAAGGTATGAAAGTCTTTAAAAAATCTCCGAAAAACACAATGGCCCCTGCCTTCACTCCCATAACCCGAAGAATATTGGTACTGCCGGAATTTCCGCTTCCGTGTTTTCTGATATCCACATTATGACGTCTGCTGTAAAAATATCCTGTCTGGATCAGACCACAGACATATCCCGCCGCCAAACAGAGAATCCTTTCCATTCTTTATTTTCCATCCTTTCCCGTACGTTCTCTTGCGATAAACTTAAGAGCCGTCCCCCGGAATCCGAAAGATTCCCGAATCCGGTTTTCCAGATATCTGGTGTAGGAAAAATGCATCAAACTCTTGTCATTGACAAACAAAACAAAGGTAGGCGGCTTCACTGCCACCTGAGTCGTATAATAAATCTTCAGCCTCTTCCCCTTATCCGACGGCGGCTGCTGCATGGCCGCAGCTTCCGTGATGATCTCGTTCAACACACCGGTCTGAACCCGAAGAGTCTGATTCTCACGCACCATATCGATGGTCTCAAACAGCTTATTCAGCCTCTGTCCCGTCACTGCGGAGATAAACACAATCTCCGCATACTGCATAAAGGAAAGGGTATTCCTCACCTTTTTCGTAAACTCATAGATGGTCTTGTCGTTTTTCTCGATGGCATCCCACTTGTTGACCGCCACGATGATTCCTTTGCCTCGCTCATGGGCAATTCCCGCAATCTTAGCATCCTGTTCCGTAATCCCCTCAGAAGCGTCAATCACCACAATGACAACATCCGCCCGCTCCACAGCGGCCACAGCGCGGATAATGCTGTACCGCTCCAAATCCTCTTTGATCTTGCTCTTCCGGCGCAGCCCTGCCGTATCAATAAAAATATATTCTGTCCCCTGATATACCACACTGGTGTCTACCGCATCTCTGGTGGTACCGGCAATGTCGGATACAATCACCCGATTCTCCCCTGCCAGTTTATTAACAATAGAGGACTTTCCTACATTGGGTTTTCCCACAATCGCCACCCTTGGGCGGTCGTCATCCTCCTCATCCTCAAGCTGCTCCGCTCCGAAATGCTTCGCCACTTCATCCAGAAGATCCCCCAGTCCCAGCCTGGAAGACGCAGATACCGGCATGGGATCACCGATTCCCAGGTTATAAAATTCATAGACATCATTGCCGTATTTCTTAAAGCTGTCCACTTTGTTCACGGCCAGAACCACCGGCTTCCTGGATTTACGCAGCATATCCGCCACCCGAAAATCCGAATCCACCAGCCCCTGATGCACATCTACAATAAATATAATCACGTCTGCCGTGGCGATGGCCGTCTCTGCCTGTTCCCGCATCTGGGCCAGAATCACATCATTGGTATCCGGCTCAATACCGCCGGTATCAATCAGAGTAAAATTCATATCAAGCCAGTGACAGTCCGCATAAATTCTGTCTCTGGTCACTCCCGGAGTATCCTTCACAATAGAAATCGTCTCTCCGGCAATGGCGTTAAATAATGTGGACTTTCCCACGTTCGGCCGCCCTACAATAGCGACAATCGGTTTACTCATATTCATCTCCCTTAAGGCAGCTCGTATCCCTCATAGAAAACCGGCGCTTCTGACTGAGGATACAGCACTGCGTTCACAAAATCCTGACCGCTTGATTTTACAATATTCACCGGAACTTGTAAAGCGGTTTTTACCTCCTGCCTGGTTACATCATCCAAAAACACTTCCTCTCCGCTCCGAAACATGCAGGACGGCAGGATCAGCCTGCTGCCAAGCGGTTTTCCCTGTAGCTGCTCCATCAGATCTCTCCCTGTAATCAGACCTGCCACCGTAATCTGCTCTCCGAAAAAACGATTGACAATTGGGTAAAGGTGGACAATCCGGCCAGGAAACTTTTTCCTGATCTGCTCCAGAAAGCCCTTTAAATACTCATAGGCCAAACGTCCGGTGGCAATGGACAGTTCTTCCTCCCTGTCGTCTCCCTCAAGCTTAGCAAGGGTTTCCTCCACCTCTGCAGTCATAAGCCGAATCATCCCCACCCCGTTTTCCAGCTGAACAAATCCGTCATACCGTTCTGTCTCCGGCAAAGGCCGCCCCGCCAGAATATAAAACTCATCACTGGCATGAATAAAATGAGTGCCGTATCTGTCATACAGCTTTTTCTGCCACTGCTCCACAATGTCAATGGTATTGATTGCATCCTCTCTGGTAATGGGTTCCAGCGGATACAGACCTTCCCGGAATTTGGACAGTCCTACCGGCACCACCGAGACGCTTTCCATGCAGGGAATGTATTTGCTCAAATCCTCAATGGTCCGTTCCAGCTCTTTTCCGTCATTGATATTCCTGCACATGACAATCTGCCCGTTCATAGGCGTCCCGGCCTTAAAAAGCCTGTCCATGTTTTTAAGGGCATCTCCGGCGAAGCGGTTGTTCAGCATTTTGCATCGAAGCTTCGGATTGGTGGTGTGCACGGAAATATTGATGGGAGCCAGCTTGAAATCAATGATCCGGTCAATGTCCTTTCTGCTCATATTCGTCAGGGTAACGTAATTTCCCTGGAGAAACGAAAGCCTGGAATCATCATCCTTAAAATACAGCGTGTCCCTCATGCCTTTCGGCATCTGATCAATAAAACAGAAAATGCACTTGTTGCGGCAGGAACGGTAATCGCTCATGAGACCGTTTTCAAAAGTCAGCCCCAAATCCTCATAATCATTTTCAATATCCAGTTCCCACTCTTCACCGTCCGCCTTTCTTATAAGCACTTCGATGGATTCACTCTGGATATAATACTCATAATCAAAAATATCTTCCAGCTGATGACCGTCTATGGTCAGCAGTTCGTCCCCCGGTTCAAGCCCCAGCTCATCACCGATAGACCCCGGATCCACAGATTTTATGACATGTCCTTTTTTCATGATCGCCTGATCCCCTTCTTCTTGTGTTCCTTCCGTTTTCTTTAATGATAACAAGATTCTCTCCTTTTGTAAAGGAATCCCAATCCTTTGTATTTTTAGAAATACTTTCCCTAATAATATTGACGGTTTTTGTAGAAAAATGCTATATATAGTATAGAACATTTTTTGTCCGTTCGGCAATGTATATAAAAACCATTCCTAACATATGGAGGACCCCCATGGCATCTAATTTTTTATATAATCACTCCCTTCCCGTGGCGCCTTTAAAGCTGGCTGCCTTAGAAGGCTGCAGAGATTTGGCATCCCTTGTCAATGACCATATTGTTTCTTTTCGAAGAAAAGATATGGAAGAGCTTCTTTGCAGAAAGGAAAACTTAAGCTATCGTGGTTATGATGTTGATTCTTATATTCTGGATTTGACCTGCTCTCGGTTTGGCACCGGCGAAGCAAAGGCAGTCATCAATGAATCGATCCGCGGCACAGATATCTATATTATGGCTGATGTCACCAACCACAGCCTGTCCTATACCATCAACGGCCGTGTCAATTATATGTCTCCTGACGATCATTTTGAAGATTTAAAACGCGTCATCGGCGCTTCGGTATCCACCGCCCACCGGGTCAGCGTTGTGATGCCATATTTATATGAAGGCCGGCAGCACCGCCGGACCAATCGGGAGTCCTTAGATTGCGCCATCGCTTTAAAAGAGCTGGTGCAGATGGGTGTGAAGAATATTATCACCTTTGACGCCCATGACCCCAGAGTCCAGAACGCCATTCCCCTAAACGATTTTGATAACTTCATGCCCACCTATCAGTTTATTAAGACACTGTTTGAACATGAAAAGACTTTAAAAATTGATCGGGAACACCTGATGGTAATCAGCCCAGATGAAGGCGCTATGCCCAGAGCCGTATATCTGGCGAACCAGCTGAGCGTGGACATGGGAATGTTCTATAAGCGCAGAGACTACTCCCGTATCGTAGACGGACGCAACCCGATTGTGGCCCATGAATTCCTGGGCTCCTCCGTAGAGGGAAAAACCGTGCTGATTATTGACGATATGATTGCCTCCGGGGAAAGCATGCTGGATACCGCCAGGGAGCTAAAGGACCGGAAAGCCAAGAGGGTGATTATATGCTGCACCTTTGGCCTTTTTACTCACGGCCTTGAAAAATTTGACCTGTTCTATGAAAAAGGATACATAGACTATGTAATCACCACCAATCTGATTCACCGCCCGAAAGAGCTTTTTATAAAGCCCTGGTATCTGGAAGCGGATATGAGCAAATATCTGGCTGCCATCATCAATTCCCTGAATCATGATGTGCCTACCAGCACCGCGTTGGCGTCCTCCACATATAAGATTCAGACTCAGCTTCAAAAATATCTGGAAAACGGAGAAGAATTTATTGTAGAGCAGGATGTTTTTTAGCCCTCCTGCTCTTTCAGGCTCATAAACGCCGCCAGGTTTCCTCTCTCATTACCGAATGTGCGATGGGAAAATAAGTAATCCGGGTTACAGTGAGTACATATATCCGTAACCTGAATATTTTTTTCTGAAACACCGGCTTCTCTTAAGATAATCTCATTGGCTCTCCACAAATCCAACTGGTATTTGCCATTCTCCTTTTTATAATAAAGTTCCGGCCAATAGAAAGAATCAAATTCCTCTTTAAATTCCTGAATCACTTCTTCCCCTACCTCAAAGCAGTCCTGGCAGATACTTGGCCCGATACAGCACAGCACATCCTCCGGACAGGTTCCAAACTCCGCCTTCATAGCATCAAGCGTCACCTTTCCCATACGTTTTACCGTTCCTCTCCAGCCGGAGTGACTTAACCCTATGGCCTTATGTACCGGATCCAGAAAATACAGAGGAACACAGTCTGCGTAAAATGTCACCAGCGTAATCCCCGGCACATCAGTAATCAGGCCGTCCACGTCCCTGTAATCCCGTTCTCTTATAATTCCCTTCCCTTCATCTTTCTTTGTCACCTTCCGCACATTGACCGTGTGGGTCTGGTAAGAAAGAACCATCCGTTCCCTCTCTACTTCCAAAACCTCTGCCACGCGCCGATAATTCTCCATCACATGATCCGGATTATCCCCTCTGGTAAAAGTAAAATTCATGGTGGCAAATTTCCCTTCGCTGACTCCTCCCAGTCTGGTAGAAAATCCGTGAGCCACCATTTTCGTCTGCATAAGAAGGGGAAAACAAAGAAGATGAACTCCGCTTTTTTCCACATCTTTTAACAAGTCATTTCTGCTCTTTCGAATCCAGTCTATTTCCATAATATGCTGCCTCCTATTCCGTTTCCGAGAATGCTCTTTCATGCACTCTCCAGGTCCTTTCGTGCCTGTTTCTTTAAAATGCATCCTTTATCACCCGCATCTTCTTCCCGTCAATGCTGACCACATCAAACCGGCAGGCCGTTTCTTCCCCATATTGGTGGGTGTAGAGATAGTATTCTGCTGTATGGCGGATTCTCTGCTGTTTCTTTACGGCAACCGCCTCCTCCGGATAACCGCACCTGTCGTCCTTCCGGTATTTCACCTCCACAAAAACCAGATACCGGCCTTCTTTGGCCACAAGATCGATCTCTCCCCGTCTGTCCCTGTAATTCTGTTCCAGAATCCTATAGCCCAGGTGTTCTAAAAAAGCAGCCGCTTCTGCTTCATAACGGCTGCCCAAGGCTCTTTTATTCTTCAATCAAATCCTCCCTTATAAACTTCCTGATAAAAGTCTTTCTGTGAATCGGACAGGGGCCATGACCTTTAAGCGCCTGAATATGTGCGGCTGTCCCGTACCCTTTATGTTTCCCGAATCCATATTCCGGAAAAAGTGCATCATACTCTGTCATCATCCGGTCTCTGGTCACCTTAGCCAGAATACTGGCCGCCGCAATCGACACGCTTTTCGCGTCCCCTTTCACAATGGGAACCTGTGTCACATCCACCATAGGAATGGTAACCGCATCATTCAGAAGGATCTGCGGTTTTACCTTTAACTGCTCTATGGCCTGCCCCATGGCCTCATAGGTTGCCTTAAGAATATTAATCTCATCAATCCGCCCGGGCCCCACAACCCCCACGCCATAGGAAACTGCCTTTTCCCTGATCTCATCAAACAGAAGATCCCTTTTTTTCTCCGACAGCTTCTTGGAATCATTCAGATATAAAATCTGACAGTCTTTCGGAAGAATGACCGCCCCGGCTACCACTGGTCCGGCCAAAGGCCCTCTTCCCGCCTCATCTATCCCACAGATCACCATATCGGGATACTGTTCCTCGTAGAATCGCATCTGCTTAAGCCTCTCCAATTCTTTTTCCAGCTTTTCCCCTGTCAGTTCTTTCATACCAACCGTTTCTCCTTTTATAATCCCAGTTGTTTCAATTCAAAATTCCAATCTTGTTTATCGGCCAAATCCGGAACATGGCCCTTCCGATAATCTGATCTTTACTCAAATTTCCGATATCCGAGTCTCTGCTGTCTGAACTGTGATTCCGGTTATCACCTAATACGAAATACTCATCCGCGCCCAGAACAACCGGTTCCTCTGCCCGTTTTCCTTTCTCAATCAGTTCCTTCCCGAAATCTTCCTCCAGAACGAAACCGTCAATCAGTATTTTCCCGTCCACAATCTGCACTGTCTCACCTGGAAGCCCGACAATCCTTTTGATATAGTACAGATTATCCCGATACTGATACCGAAACACTACCAGGTCAAACCTCTTTGGCTCCCTGATTTCAGGTGTCAGTTTTTCTACCAGCAGCACATCTCCTGCCTCCAGCATCGGACTCATGGAATCACCGTACACATCAACTCTCTGAATCACATACTTCACCAGCAAATAAGCCGCAATTCCAGTTAAAAGGACTGTCCGTATCCACCAAAACATACTCTTTTGGATTTCTTTATTTTTGATTTTCTTGCTCATGGCTGACTGCATAATTCCTTTTGTCCCTTCTCCTGAAAAACTGCTTTTCCAATCTTTCTTAGCAGCCTCAGCCTATTCCTCTCTTTCCTTCGGAAACTCCAGCGTAATCCGTCCCAGTCTTCCATTCCGATAATCGTCAATAAACAGATTCGCTGCCTTTTTATAGTCGTATTCATTGCCCTTCAACAGGCAACGACGGCTTTTGGCAATCTGCTCCAATCCCTTTGCCAGGATCTGCTCCTCTGCCCCGTCAGACTGCTTCTCTGCTTCCCCTTCCTCGATTCCGTACCGCTCCCTTAACACTTCCGGATACTGCCTCATCATAAATTTCAAAAGTTCCAGAGCCAGCTCCTCCTTATTGAGAATCTCATCATTGATAGATCCGATAAGCGCCAGCTTCTTTCCAACTTCCTGATTCTCAAATCTGGGCCACAAAATCCCCGGCGTATCCAAAAGTTCCAGTGTTTTATTCAGGCGAATCCACTGATTTCCCTTGGTAACTCCAGGCTTATTCCCTGTCTTTGTACAGGCTTTTCCTGCAAAAGAATTGATAAAGGTAGACTTTCCCACATTGGGAATTCCCACTACCATAGCGCGGACCGGACGGTTTAAAATTCCCCTCTTCCTGTCCCGCTCTATCTTCTCCTTACATGCCTCCTGAACTACACTGTTAATCTGCTTGAGTCCGGCCCCGCTTTTGGAATTCACCTTTACAACATGGAACCCCTGTGCCTGAAACCACCTGGCCCAGGCATCATTCCAGGTCTCGCTGGCCAAATCCGATTTATTTAAAAGAATCAAACGGGCCTTATTCTTTCCCAGCTCATCGATATCCGGATTGCGGCTGGAATAAGGAATCCGCGCATCTGTAATTTCTATAATCAAATCAATCAGTTTCAAGTCTTCCTGCATGGCACGTTTTGCTTTTGTCATGTGCCCGGGATACCATTGTATGTTCATAAAAACTCCTATTCTATTTCACCAGCTTTATCTCAATCAACGGTACAAGGCGCAGCCACACCTTTCCCCGTATCTGCTCTCTCTTCACATTGCCGATATTGGCAAACCGGCTGTCATCACTGCCGTCCCGATTATCACCGAGAAGAAAATATTCATCCTCTGCCAGTGTAATGGGATTCTGCGCCATACCGGCCAGGGCCACCTGGTTTAACTCCCTGTCTGCCTCCAAATACTGCCCGTTAATATAAATATATCCGCCCTGAATCTGTACGGTCTCTCCCGGAAGTCCGATGATCCGTTTCACATTATCCTTATGGTCTTCCCGTTCAAACACTACCACGTCGAATCTCTGTGGTTCTTCAAAATCATAGGTCAGCTGGTCCATCAAAACCACATCGCCGCCGCGCAGCTCCGGTGTCATAGACTGCCCCACAATCCGAATCTGGGCGCCCAGCTCATGCACCACGAGCCAGGCCAGAGAAAGCACAACCACAAGATCTACAATCCAGTTGACGATTCTGCGCAGTTTGTTGGTTTCCTCAATCTGGTAAAGCTCCACTTACAACACTCCTGCCTTCTATAAAAGAATCCTGTCCTACAGGATAAGAAAGGGACAATAAAAAATCTTATTGTCCCCTTTTGCCATGTGAATAAATTGAATTATTTTACTAATTCTTTTACCTTTGCTGCTTTTCCTACTCTCTTTCTTAAGTAATACAGTTTTGCTCTTCTTACTTTACCTCTTCTTACTACCTCAATATTATCAACAAACGGCGAATGCACCGGCCATGTCTTCTCAACGCCAATACCGCCTGAGTTCTTTCTCACTGTGAAAGTCTCTCTGGAACCGCCGTTCTGTCTCTTAATTACTGTGCCCTCAAAAACCTGAATTCTCTCTCTGTTCCCCTCTTTGATCTTGTTGTATACCTTTACGGTATCTCCAACATGAAACTCCGGAACAGACTCCTTTAACTGAGTCGCCTCAATCTTCTTAATAATCTCGTTCACTTAGGAACCTCCTTAGCTATATTTGATGTTCTTAATACAATCATTGTAACAGAGGACCATCTCTTATTTTCACAGGTATCAATTTTAACATGAGAATGCGGAAAATGCAAGTACTTTTTCCAGTCACTCTTTTGCAGTCACTCTTTTATCAAACTTTCCAAATAAATCTCATCTTTTTTTGACAGATTTGCCCCTTTAAGCAGATCCGGTCTCCTATCCAGCGTCCGTTTGATGGACTGCTGTCTCCGCCACAATTCAATATTCTTATGGTGCCCCGATAAAAGCACCTCCGGCACCTGCCTCCCCTCATAAATCTCCGGCCTGGTATACTGAGGATACTCCAAAAGATTATCATGAAACGACTCTATCTCCGCTGACACATCATTATTCAGCACCCCCGGAACCAGACGGGAAATGCAGTCAATCATCACCATGGCCGGAAGTTCTCCGCCTGTCAGCACATAATCTCCGATGGACAGATAATCTGTCACAATCAGCTCCAGGGCTCTCTCATCAATTCCCTCATAATGCCCGCACAAAAATACCAGTTCCTCTTCCATTGCCAGCTCCTTTGCAACAGACTGGTTAAAAACCTTTCCCTGAGGAGTCATATAAAGGACTCTGGGCCTTTTTCCCATCTTCTGGCATAAATCTTCATAAGAATCACACACCGGCCCCGGCTGCATCACCATCCCTGCACCTCCGCCGTAAGGCGCGTCATCCACATGATTATGCTTGTCCTTCGAATAATCTCTGATATTAATCGCTTCAATGGAAATCAAACCCTTATCCACCGCGCGCCCGATAATGCTGGTATGAAGTCCCTGCAAAATCATTTCCGGAAATAAGGTAAGTATATAGTAGTTCATTCTTCTCCTTCTGCTTTTCACGCACTTCCTACAAATCCAACAGTCCTTCCATCACATGCACGGTTATCTTCTCTTTTTCCAGGTCCACGTTCAGAATACACTGCTTGATAGCCGGAAGCAGCACATCCTTCCCATTCTCCCTCTCCACCACATACACATCATTGGCTCCGGTCTGCATCACATCCTTTAAGGTTCCCAACTCTTCCCCTTCGTCCGTAATCACCGGAAGTCCAATCAAGTCCACAATAAAGTTCTCGTCCGGCCCCAGTTTCACCGCATGGTCTCTGGTTACCAGAAGATCCTTTCCTTTATAGATCTCAATATCATTTATATTATCAAAGCCTTTAAATTTCAAAATTACCATGTTTTTAAAAAACTTCACATGTTCAATTTCCAAAGTCTTTTGTTCTTTTCCCGTATCCAAAATAACTTTCTCAAGCTTTTTAAACCGCATCCGATCATCCGTAGTAGGGAACACCTTCACTTCTCCCCTGACTCCATGTGTAGATGTAATAACACCAACCCGCAGCATCTGTTCCATCTCTTATTCCTCTCCGTATCTGCAAATAATTTACGCTTTCAAAAGAAAGACCGTCTGCCTGAAACTTGGCTGGCGGTCTTATTCTCATTGGATCTCCACAGTAACTTTTTTCTCTTCTTTCGAGGCTGCTGCTTTCACAACAGAACGAATTGCCTTGGCGATTCTGCCCTGTTTTCCGATTACTTTTCCCATATCGGACGGGGCTACTTTCAGCTCCACCAAAAGCTCTCCGTCTTTCTCGGTCTCCGTAACAGAAACCTCTTCCGGATGCTCCACCAGAGCCTTGGCCATAACTTCAACTAACTCTTTCATATTCATCACCTCGGATTACTGGATACCGGCGATTTTTAACAGCTTGCTGACGGTCTCGGTTGGCTGAGCGCCTGTTGCCAGCCATTTCTTTGCTGCTTCCTCATTAAATTTGATTACACTTGGCTCCTGCTTCGGATCATAATAACCGACTTCTTCGATAAACCTTCCGTCTCTTGGTGCTCTGGAATCTGCAACAACAATTCTATAGAAAGGCGCCTTCTTCTGACCCATTCTTCTCAATCTCATCTTTACTGCCATGCTTTTTCACCTCCTTATCATGATTATCATAAATTCTCTGCAGCAGTCCGGATAACCCTTCCCGCCGCATTACCTCTATAGACAAATGCACATGGGACTTCCTTTCGTGCCGCCAGGGCAGCCTCCATTAAGATATCTCCAAATGCCTTGCTAACCATCTTACAGCCGTTCTTTTTCTCAAATATCTTTCTAAAACGGCATCTTAAACTTACCCATCATTCCTCCTAAAGTCCCAAGACCGCCTTTGCGCTTTCCCCCCATCATACCGGGAAGCTGCTTCATCATCTTCTTCATCTGATCAAACTGTTTCACAATACGGTTTACTTCGCTGATTTCCACTCCTGCGCCCTTGGCAATTCTCTGCTTTCTGGATGGATTCAGGATAGATGGATTGGATCGTTCCTCTTTTGTCATGGAAAGAATAATGGCCTCCACTCTGTCCATGGCAGAATCGTCCACATCGACATCACCTTTTATCTGAGGCATCCCAGGCATCATGCTCATAATACTGGACACACCGCCCATCTTCTTAATCTGGCGCATCTGCTCCAGGAAATCATTAAAGTCAAACTCGGCTTTCTTTAGCTTCTGGGTCAGTTCCTTTGCCTTGGCCTCATCCACTTCCAGCTCAGCCTTCTCAATCAGGGAAAGAATATCTCCCATACCGAGGATTCTGGAGGCCATACGGTCCGGGTAAAACTGCTCTAAATCCGACAGTTTCTCGCCCATGCCAATATATAAAATCGGTTTTCCGGTCACCGCCTTGATGGAAAGAGCAGCGCCGCCTCTAGTATCGCCGTCTAACTTTGTCAGGATCACTCCGTCAATACCGATTTTATTCTGAAAACTTTCTGCCACATTAACTGCATCCTGTCCGGTCATGGCATCTACAATCAGCAGGGTCTGGTAAACTTCCACGGCTTCCTTAATCGCCTGAAGCTCCCCCATCATGTTTTCATCGATATGAAGACGTCCTGCCGTGTCCAGAATCACCACATTCAATCCATTTTTCTGAGCATGCTCCACAGCTGCCTTGGCTATATTTACCGGACTCTGATTGCCTCCCATGGAGAACACCGGAATCCCCTGTTTCTCACCGTTAATCTGAAGCTGTTCAATGGCCGCCGGACGGTATACATCACAGGCTGCAAGCAGGGGACTGCGCCCTTTTGCTTTCAGTTTTCCGGCAATCTTGGCTGTGGTGGTGGTCTTGCCTGCTCCCTGAAGTCCTGCCATCATAATAACCGTAATCTCACCGGCAGATTTTAAGGAAATCTCTGTAGTCTCCGAACCCATGAGAGCGATTAATTCCTCATGAACAATCTTAATGACCATCTGCCCCGGTGTCAGGCTGTTTAATACATCCTGTCCGACAGCCCTCTCCTGCACGGAACTGATAAACTGCTTTACTACCTTAAAACTGACGTCAGCTTCCAGAAGAGCCATCTTTACTTCCCTTAATGCAGCTTTTACATCCGCCTCTGACAGCCGGCCTTTTCCCCGCAGGTTCTTAAATACATTCTGCAGTTTATCTGATAAACTCTCAAAAGCCATAGAAAGCCCTCCTTCTTACAACTGCCTGCGCCTGTCTCCGCACGATTCTGTTCTACAGTTCCATAATCTCTTCTGCAATCTGCTCTATCTTCAAAAGCTGCCCGGCATCCTGACTCTCTCTGTATGCCCTGGCCGCCTGACATATCTCCTGCGCCATCTTCCTGGTCTCATGAAACTTTTCTACCAGCTTCAGCTTTCTTTCATACTCCTCAAGTGTCTTGTCACAACGCCGGACCAGATCATGAACTCCCTGCCGGCTGATTCCCTGCTCTTTTGCAATCTCACTTAAAGACAAGTCGTGAACTACCACATCCTCATAGATTCTGCGCTGATGAGGCGTCAACAGTTCTCCGTAAAAATCATACAGCATTCCCTGTTCTACAATCTTCTCCATGTCATCACCTGTGATATCATACACGAAAAGGCGCTGGGTGTCAAGTATTTTTTCTTTACAAACTTTCATTACAATCAACATCTGTTTGGCTCTTGAATCCTGTTGCCGGATATGCTATATTGACAAGACAAAAGGGTAAAGCCGCCTTTGATAAAGGAGTAAAATATATAAAATGAAAAAAGGAAATAAACACATACATATGGCAGCGGCAGCCGCTATCATTTTATCCACAGCATGTTTATCTGCCGGCTGCAAAACTTATACGCCAATAGAACTACAGGCAGAATCTGATACTGCTAAGGAAGAACTCTCCAATAAGAAAGATTCTGTAGATGCAGAGGAACCTGATACAAAGGAAGAAACCCAGGCCCAGGACACAGAAAATAAAAAAGATATGACAGATCAGCCAAACGCATCATCTGGCAAAACCGATCTTTATGATTCTGTTTTAGCACAATACAGTGATATGGTTCAAAATGATTTTTATACCAGTCTTCGGGATTCGGATGCCTATGACAGCAGCTTTGGAGAGGATATCGGACTTGAAATCCGAACCCACAAGCAGGATGTCTATTACACATTTTACGATATCGACAAAAACGGGACTATGGAGCTGATTATTGCCGGCGGCGAACATTTTCCCTGGAATTATGACTTATATAGTTATGACGGAACCCGTGTGGTTTCTGTTTTCCCCGAAATGGAGTTTGGATACAGAACCAATTTCTCTCTTTATGAAAATGGTGTGATAGAAGTATTTTACAGCGGCAGCGCTGCGGAATCCGGCGTTGATTTTTACAGAATCGGCAATGACGGATTCACTCCTGAATTATTGGATTCTTTTCTCTCAGTCGGCCATCTGGAAGAGGACAAACCAGTCTTTTCCTATTCTAAAAACGGAAATGAAATTACCGAAGAAGAATACAATGCCGGCATCCAAAGCTACGAAGTTGCTCTTACCACAGAATTGGATTGGATACGGATCCAATAAAACGAACCGGAACCCTGACCGAATCGTTTCTGCCAGGGTTCTTCTTTCTTACCTATCCGTTTCTTACCTATCCGCCTTCCTTTTAAATCTGCATGCGTCCTTTTCAGGCTTCCTTCTCGTTAATCTGGCAAATCTTCTCCACGCTGACTTTCGGCTGATGACGCTCATCCAAAAGCCCGTTGACCTCCTGATACACATCCGTAAGCTGGGTATAGCAAAAGCCGCTGCATCCCGGAATCTCCATAATGGCCCTTGTCACATCCTCATACCGGCGTATCACAGCCTCCTCATCCTTCTCCGCATCTCCGTAGCCCCAGTTCTCCTCACTTACGCTTTTCTCCAGGGCAATGCCGCCATACTCCGTGACGATTATGGCCGGTCGATTGGCCGTAGCCAGCCTCCACTGGTTTTCTGTCTCTCCCAGTGCAAACAGTCTCCTTTTCTGTGGATAGACAGACTCCGGTGTTTCCAGCGCTTCTTTCGTATATTTCTCTTCAAATTCCTTTCCGGTCTGTGCATAGTCATGAATGCTGATGATATCCGCCTCTACATTCTCCCATCCGTCATTGGTGCTTACCAGCCGGGTGGGATCAAGAGCCTTGGCCATATGGTACAGCCCTTTGCCAAAATTCTGCTGCCGCTCATCGTTTAGAATCTTTCTCACGCCCCAGGATTCATTTAACACCACCCAGGTGATAATACATGGGTGATTGCAGTCCCTTCTGTAAAATTCTGAAAAATCTCTGGTAAGATTCACAATCTCGTCATCACAAAACTCATAGGCGCTGGGCACTTCTCCCCACACATAAAGTCCGTAACAGTCCGCCAGATAGTAATACCTGGGATCCTCAACCTTCTGATGCTTTCTGGCTCCTGTAAACCCAAAGGCAAGGGTCATCTCCACATCATGTCTCAATGCCTGAACAGAAGGCGGCGTCAGGCCTGACTCCTCCCAATATCCCTGATCCAATATCATTTTCAGATAGCAGGGAATGTTATTAATCAGAACTCTTCCGTGATCCAGGCTGACCTTTCTCATTCCAAAATACGTTCCCACAGAGTCCAGCACCTGAAGGGAATACCCATCCATCCTCACCAGATCCACGGTCATATCATACAGATTGGGATCCTCTTGAGACCAGTAATGAACCTCATCAATGGCATCCTCCGGTTTCAGGGCAATAACCACCCTGGTACGGATTCCGTCCAGAGAGGCTGTAAGTTTCTTCACTGTCTTCCCATAATAAGATACCGTCAGAAACACCTGATCTCCCGGTTCATACTCTTCTACCGTAATATCAGCCGTAACCTGATTCTTATCGATATCCGTCACCAGTTTGATATGATCAATAGGCTTTCCTTCCACTGCCTCCAGCCACACTCCCTGCCAGATCCCGGAAGTCGGTGTATACCAGCAGCGGCTGGGTTCTTCCTCCCAGTACTGCTTTCCCCTGGGCTGAGCCGTATCCGGCCGGTCTATCACCTTCACGGTGACTACATTTTCCTCATTCTCCTTTACAACCTCAGTAATCTCAAACGAAAATGGCGTATACCCTCCCACATGTTTTCCCAGATACGTCTCATTCACCCACACATGGGCCTGGTAATCCACTGCTCCAAAATGGAGGTACTGCCGTTTCCCCTTCATATCGTCCGGTATCCGGAAATTCCTCTCATACCAGAGAATGTCATGAGCTTTTGTCTCTCCGATTCCGCTTAATCTGGTTTGGTACGCAAAAGGCACACAGATGGTCTGGTCCATATTTTCCCTCTTGTCAAATCCAAACTTCCACTCCCCATTCAGTTCCTCCCAGCACTTTCTTCTGAAATCCGGCCTGGGATACAAAAGATAGTCTGGTGTATTTTTCATTTCCTTCATTGTTATATTCCTTCCCCATTTTCTTTTTCAAGCATTTCCAGGAATCTGCAGGTCTGCCCCACAGTTTTCCTATCCGCAGATAATCTTCAAATAGCGATCCAGCGCGTCCTGCCATGCCGGCATGCGCTCAAATCCTTTCTCATCCAGCTTGTCCTTGCTCATTCTGCTGTTCATAGGCCGTTTCGCCCTGGCCGGATACTGGTCGCTGGAAACCGGAATCACATGCACATTCAGTCCTGCCTTCTTAAAAATCTCGCAGGCAAACTCATACCAGCTGCACAGCCCCTCATTGGTAGCATGATAACGGCCATATTCCTCTGTCTCTACCATATCCACCAGAAGCCTTGCCAGATCATAAGTATAAGTAGGGGAACCGATCTGATCGTCAACTACGGTTATGGTATCCCTGGTTTTCCCCAGATTCAGCATGGTCTTGATAAAATTCTTCCCATTGACCCCAAACACCCAGGCGATACGGACAATAAAATACTTCTCCAATTCCTCAACCGCCAGCTCCCCCTCATACTTGGTCTGTCCATAGACGTTTAAGGGCTCCCTCTTATCATCCGGCTCCCACGGCCGTTCTCCCTGGCCGTTAAACACATAGTCCGTGCTGATATACATCATCTTACATCCTAAAGCCTTGCACACCTTTACAATGTTTACCGTTCCCTCTCCATTGACTTTACGGCACAGCTCCACATTCTCTTCCGCCGCATCCACCGCTGTATATGCGGCACAGTGAATCACCGCATCCGGCGCTGTCTTCGTAATCACATGTTCCACAGACACCGGATCCGTAATGTCCATCTCGTCAATGTCCACCCCCACAGCCCAATGGCCCCGTTTTGTCAATTCATTGATTACATCATAGCCCAGCTGACCCTTAGAGCCGGTGACAAGCACCTTCAGGCCGCTGTCTTGCCGTTGATTTTCCATCTTTACCATCCCTTTCTGTCAGAATCAATCGTATTCTCTCTTCGGGCGGACCCTTCACGATTCACTTTCCACAGTTTTCACACTCAGTCTTCCAGCCTCTTCCCATACATCTGGTCAAAATAATTGGCATACTCTCCGGAAATAATATGCTCCCACCACTCTCTGTTATTCAGATACCACTCAATGGTCTGCTTGATTCCCGTATCAAAGGTATATTCCGGTTTCCACCCAAGCTCCTTTTCCAGCTTGGCAGGATCAATGGCATAACGCATATCGTGTCCGGGACGGTCCGTCACAAAACGAATCAGGCTCTCCGGTTTCCCAAGGGCGTGTAAAATAGTCTTCACCACGTCCAGATTGGAACGCTCATTGTGGCCCCCTACATTGTATATCTCTCCCACCCGGCCTTTATGAATAATCAAGTCAATGGCCTGGCAATGATCAGACACATGAAGCCAGTCTCTGACATTCTCCCCTTTTCCGTAAACAGGCAGTTCTTCATCTGCCAATGCCCGGCTGATAATCAGAGGAATCAGTTTCTCCGGAAAATGATACGGCCCGTAGTTGTTAGAGCAGCGGGATATGGTCACCGGAAGCCCGTAGGTCCTGTAATAAGCCAGCACAAACAAATCGGCGCTTGCTTTGGAAGAGCTGTATGGGCTGGAGGTATGAATCGGCGTCTCCTCGGTAAAGAACAGATCCGGCCGGTCTAAAGGAAGGTCCCCATACACTTCATCCGTGGAAACCTGGTGATACCGTTTCACTCCAAACTTCCTGGATGCATCCAAAAGCACTCTGGTTCCCATCACATTGGTCCGGACAAAAATTCCCGGATCCGTAATGGAACGATCCACATGGCTTTCCGCCGCAAAGTTCACCACCACATCAAACTTCTCTTTTTCAAACAATTCCATAATAAAAGGTTCATCTGCAATGTCACCCTTTACAAAATGATAGTTGGGCTTATCCTCCACTGGTTTCAGGGTTTCTAAATTTCCTGCATATGTCAGTAAATCCAGGTTCACAATTTGATACTCTGGGTATTTATTCACCATATGGTGTACAAAATTTCCTCCAATAAAACCGGCTCCTCCGGTTACCAATAGCTTCATGACTTAAGTCCTCCTCCTATTTGTCAATAAATTTCCCGGCCAGCACATCCATCAGATACTGCCCGTACTGGTTCTTCTTTAAAGGCTGAATATTCTCCAAAAGCTGGTCCTTGGTAATCCAATGGTTCAGATATGCAATCTCCTCCAGGCACCCGATCTTCCGGTGCTGATGGCTTTCTACCGTCCTCACAAAATTGGTGGCGTCTACTAAAGACTCGTGTGTTCCCGTATCCAGCCACGTAAAACCCTGGCCCAGAAGCTCTACCTCCAGCTTCCCTTCCTCCAGATAAATCCGGTTTAAATCCGTGATTTCCAACTCTCCCCTGGCAGAAGGCTTCAGATTCTTTGCGTTTTCCACCACCCGATTGTCATAAAAATACAGACCGGTAACACAATAATTGGATTTCGGTTTTGCCGGCTTCTCTTCAATGGAGACTGCCTTCCCGTCAGAATTAAACTCCACAATTCCAAACCGCTCCGGATCATCCACATAATATCCGAATACGGTAGCCCCCTCCTGCTTGTTGGCCGCACGCAGAAGACGTTTTTTTAACCCATGGCCTGCAAAAATATTATCCCCCAAAATCATCGCCACATGATCTTTGCCAATAAAATCAGCTCCGATGATAAACGCCTGGGCCAGTCCGTCCGGCGACGGCTGAACCTCATAGGACAGATGAATACCGAACTGATGCCCGTCCCCCAAAAGAGAATGAAAACGAGGCGTATCTTCCGGCGTAGAAATAATCAGAATTTCCCGAATCCCCGCGCTCATGAGAACGGACAACGGATAATAAATCATCGGCTTGTCATAAATGGGAAGCAGCTGCTTCGAAGTTACCATAGTAAGCGGATACAGCCTGGTTCCGGAACCTCCGGCCAAAATAATACCCTTCATAATTAGTCCTCCATTATTCTCCGTATTTTCCAATACCTTTAACCTTGGACTTATTATAAAGGGTTACGTTGCGTCACTGTCAAGGGGTTTTTTCGGTTTCCTTTACAAATAAAAACCCCTGCCATTTTTGTTATCCGGATTCCGCCCTTTTCTCTGATTTTCTTTTGAAGAAATTCCTTAAACTCCAGCTGTCTCTGGCTTAAGATCTCACTTTGATTTCCATGGCAGGAAAGAATATAATCCAGCAAAGGCTCCGCCTCATCCACCAGAAGGTAATCGTCATACATCACCTTTTCCACTGACTGAAAATGACGTTCCAGCATAGCTTGTCCGTTTTCCAGGCCAAACAGTTCATATAAGGCCACCTCTGACAGAATGATCCGTGAGTCAAATTCCTGCACCAGCAGGGTAATCTCCTTCATATGCTCCCTGCCGTAAGTGCTGCAGTAAAAAACTCCCTCCTGCTTCATAACCCGGCATATCTCCCCCAAGGCTTTAGAAATATCCTTCACATAAAAAAGCACATGATTGGCAATCACTCCGTCAAACACATTGTCTTCATAAGAAAGCTTCTGACAATCCTCTGTCTCAAAAATCAGATGTCCATGCCCCAAACCGCCAAGAAGCCTTGCCGCATCCTCCACCATTCCGGAGGAGATATCTGTCACATGGATTTCCATATTCCTTGAGCCTGCATATTTCCACAATTCTCCGTTTCCGCAGCCTACTTCCAACAATATTTCCCCTGATTTCACGGCGATCTGGGACGCAAGCCACGAAAACCAGGGCACCGGATTGTGGGAAAAACGGTTGTGCAGTTCAATCCGCACATTCAGATTTACCGCTGTCTTATACTGGTCTACAATGGCATGTTCCATGTTGGTAATGTGGATTAAATTCAGAATATTGTTCCAGTCAATCACGCCGGATGATTTGACAATCCGGAATGTGTCATCTAATGTTCTCTCCATCATCTCCAAATGTCGGATTTTTTTCTGGATCAGATCCTTTTGAAGCTCCAGAGAATATACGATATCCTCCGCGTCATCATTAATTGTCATGGCCATGATCTCTTCCAGAGAAAACCCCAGATACTTCAGAGAAAGAATCTTCTGAAGCCGTCCAAAATCCTCATCCGTATACAGACGATACCCTGACTCGTTTACTTTACTTGGCTTTAAGATTCCCTGTTTATCATAAAAACGAATGGTCCGGATTGTCACTCTGGCCTTCTTGGCAAATTCACCTGACGTATAGTACTCTCCTTTTGCATCCCTTTTCATCTGTCTATGCCTCTTCTCTTTACATCCTTTTTCTCTACCCCTCATCCTCCATCAGCCGCAATCCGGCCGTACTGGTTACCGGAAGAGAAAACACAATCGCTTTGGCCTTTGTCTCCATCCCGGCCCCTTTCATCACTGCCTGCATAATCCCATTCTTCTGCCCTGATTTTGCCACAATAAAAATCATCTCTTTCTCTGATGCTAAGGACACCCCGAAAAATGCCTCCGCCCGCTCCATTCCGGTTCCCTTGGCATGAATCACGGTTCCTCCGCCGGCCCCTGCCTCTTTCGCCGCATCCATCACCAGGTTGCTGCAGCCCTGGTTGGCAATCACTACCAGAAGTTCGTGCTTTGTATCCTTCAATGTGCTTTCCTCCCCCTTCTCATATCCCTGATTCTCCGTCAAAAACTGCAGTTCTCTCCTGCCGCCTATACTCCCCAAAGGCACCGTAAACGCAATCCCTGTTCCAGGCACGTCAATCTGAAAACGCATCTGCAGGCCCTTTTTTACTTCCCGCCACACCTGATCTGTCACAATGGCAAATAGTACAGCCTTCTCCGATGCCTCCAATCCAAAATAGTCAAGCATCTCACTGGCTGCTGTCCCATGGCCTAAGGTCACCAGATTTACATGAATCTTCTGCTCCTGATAGAAAGCAAGGAACTTGGGCATCATGCTGCGGTTGGTGATGGTTGTCATCATACATATCTCTTGCATTCTCTGTCTCCTTATTTCATAATTGTCATTCAACCGTTTGCCTTTTAAGACCGCCATTCTCTGTCCGCTCCTGTCCACAGGCTCCCGCTACAGTTCAATGATATCATAGTCACCATACTGTTCCATTCCCACCTGCTGATAGGTGCCTGCCACAGCCTTTTTCCTCCGGCTTTGGATCTGATACACAACCCCCAGCACCTGAATGGTAATCAAAGGCGTCATGGCAACCATGGCAACAACTCCGAACGCATCCCGCACCAGATTTCCGCCTACAGCCTGACAGGCTCCCATGGCAAACGGAAGAAGAAAAGCGGCTGTCATCGGTCCGGATGCCACTCCGCCGGAGTCAAAGGCTATGGCCGTAAAAATCTTCGGAACAAAAAACGACAGAATCATCGCAGCCCCATACCCGGGAATCAGATAGTACATGGCAGAAACTCCGGTCAGCACCCTGGTCATGGCAAGTCCGATGGAAACTGCCACACCAATGGATAAACTTAACTGCATAGCTGAACCGGGAATCGCACCGTCCGTCAGCTCCTCCACCTGTTTCATCAATACATACACCGCCGGCTCCGCCTTGACGATAAAATACCCAATAATCATACCAATGGGCACAATCAGCCACTTCTGCGGAAGGGCGGCAATGGTCTGTCCCAAAAAGCTTCCCGCCGGCATAAAGCCTACATTGGCCCCTGTCAGAAACAGAACAAGGCCTATGTAAGTATACACCAGTCCAATGCTAATCTTTACCAAATTTCTCCTCTCCATCTTCAATAAAAAAATCTGGAACAATCCAAAAAACAGGACGATAGGAAGCAGAGAGGCTCCAATCTCCATCATATAGTGAGGAATCGATGTGGTAAACATCTGCCCCAAAGACACAGAATCCAGCACTTCCATATGGTTTGCAGCCGCATAGGCACCCCCGTCAGGCTGAAACAAAATCCCAAGAATCAAAACCGCCAGAATCGGTCCCACCGAGCACAAAGCCACCAAACCGAAACTGTCGTCAGCCGCATGCTCGTCATTACGCACCGCAGAAATACCCATACCCAGGGCCATGATAAAGGGAACTGTCATAGGCCCTGTGGTTACACCGCCGGAGTCGAATGCCACCGCCAAAAAATCTTCCGGCACAAGTATGGCAAGAGAAAACACAAGCAA
Source organism: uncultured Hungatella sp. (assembly GCA_910588325.1). GTDB lineage: Bacteria > Bacillota > Clostridia > Lachnospirales > Lachnospiraceae > UBA3402. The sequence goes on along the minus strand of CAJUPP010000011.1, from coordinate 3,868 downwards.
ATAAAATACAATCAGCATCGGTGTCAGCTTTACGCGAAAAAGCATACGCAGAAGGGCCAGTACCAGAAACAGAGCCACACCTGCAGCCACTGCCAGAATCAGCACCATATTCGGCACAGAAGGAACCTGATTCGCCAGTACCTGCAGATCCGGTTCCGATATGGTTATAACAAATCCAAGAATAAAACCAAGGATCACCATCACCCACAATTTCCTGGACTTAGCCATGCTGCTTCCCACCCGCTCTCCCATGGGAGTCATGGAAAGCTCTGCACCAAGACTGAAAAACATCATTCCCACAATCAGAAGCAGTGCTCCCATAAGAAATTCCAGAACAATCCCCGGAGACACCGGAGCGATACTAAAACACAGAAGCAGCACAAGGCCCACCACCGGCAGCACCGCCACCAGTGATTCCTCCAGTTTTTCGTGAAGTTTTGTCTTGAAAAGCCGCATGTTGACCTCCTTACATCATATTTTTCAACGCTGCACCATTTGTGCCAATAATATAACCAGTATACCATGCCCTCCCATCATTTTCCTATTAAGACTTTATTAAATTCCATAAAATAATACCCAAACATAACATAACCGGAAAAAGAATCGCCGCCGAAAGGCCTCCGTGAATACTTCCCGCCTCCAAGGAAACCAATCCCACCACCGCAGGTCCCAGAGTACATCCCAGATCACCTGCCAAAGCCAGAAAAGCAAACATCGCCGTTCCTCCCCCTGGAAGAGACTTGGAGGCAACACGAAAGGTCCCCGGCCACAAAATCCCCACAGACAAACCGCAAAGCCCACATCCTGCAAGCCCCAGAATCGGACAAGAAGAAAAAGCAGTCATTATATAGCTTAAAATACATAAAACACTGCTGCCAAACATCAATTGTTTCAGAGAAATTCTGCTGCTGAACTTGGCATAGGAAAGCCTGGATACTCCCATCAGTGCGGCAAACATACAGGGACCTGCCAAATCCCCTGCTGCTTTTGACACGTGAAGCCCGGACTCTGCAAACACAGAGGCCCACTGGCTCATAGCCTGCTCTGACGCCCCGGCACATACCATCACCAGGGCAAAAATCCAGAACAATTTTCTGGAAAACAATATCCGCCACCTTACCGGTTCCTGCTCCTCATTCAGAGAACGGATGGGCACCTTCCCAAAATAAAAAGCATTGCACACAGGCAGAACCGCCCACAAGATACACAGCACTCTCCACCATCGTTCCCCAAAAACAGCAAAAAATAAGGCAGTCGCTGCCACCACAATCACATAACCCCAGCAGTAAAACGAGTGAAGCAGACTCATGGACGCATCCTTCTTCTCTGTAGGACATGCTTCCACAATGGGACTGAGCAGTACCTCGATCAATCCCCCGCCTATGGCATACAGCACCACTGCTGCCACCAGACCCAGATAAGCATTTTCACACACTGCCGGAAAAGCAGCCATTCCTGCTATCCCTGCTGCCGAGCAAATATGCGCAGACACAATTGCTCTCCGATACCCTATTCTGTCGATCATTCCTGCCGACAGAAGGTCCACGAAGAGCTGAATGGTGAAATTTATCGTTATCAAACATGTAATCTTTTCTATGGAGATTTTGTAGATTTCCTGAAATGTAAGAAAAAGAAGCGGTGCCAGGTTATTGACAACCGCCTGTGTCACATATCCCAGGTAACTCGCCCTGATGGTAGGGCGATAGTCTGCATTTGAATTCATAAATCACAAGCCTCGGATAGATTCTATTATATTATCATATTCTCTACCGAGGCTCGATGCATACACCATGCTGTTTTATTTACGGTTATTCAGTTTTCGGTTAATGGTGGTTTTTGGTATAGCTTTCGATTAATCTCTTTTTTCAGTGTTTCAATTTCTTCAATTACCTTTTCCATATCTCCAGTTAATGCTTGTTTTTCAATTCTTTCAACTGCTGATAATTGATCAAAAAGATAGCCGTTATACTCTTTTTCGTTATTAGGCATCCTATCACCTCCCAATTATGAAACACGTTGTTATATCACCTCTAGTATATCATAACCGGACAGCAAAGTCTATCCATTAAAATTTTATGGCGTAAAACTTGAATGTTATCACTCCACTGATTTATTTTGCGCTTTCATGTATTTCTCAATCACACACCGATGAACTTTCTTCTCTCTTTCATAGTTAAGCCCTATCAAAAGAATCTCTCCTGTATATCCTTCAATCCAGTCCGTATATCCTTTCTCCTTAATCTGCATGATAGCTCCCTGGGTCGTTTTATCCCACTTTAATTCCACCACCAATGCCGGCTTACGAACATCTCGTTTGGGAAGATATACAACATCTGCAAATCCTTTTCCGGACGGCAGTTCCATAATTGGATTTAAATAATATGCCTTTGCACTGTAATATGCCATGAGTATAGTACAGGCAAGAGAATTTTCATTATTATATTTCAGGATAGATGCCGTCTCATTATGGATTAGCCCCACACCGGCTGCCACAGCCTCCCCGTTCAGCTCCCAGGTATCGTGCAGAAGCCTTTCCGAACGATTTAAGGCATCCATAAGTCCGTCCCATCCGCCTACCTTTACGGCACGAACAAACTCCTGTTCAATCTCCTCATTAGGTATGGATACCATGCTGTCTCTCTCATCGTATGTCAAGTACCCCAAATGAACTAAAAGCGTAAGAACATCATCTTTGGTTTTAAGCGTAGTCATATCATTTTGAAAGGTAGTCGGGTCAACCCTGCATCTTCCATTGCCCAGCATCATAGCGACTCCTTCCTTCAGACCGTCAAAATTCATATCAATATAAATTTTCAATGCCTCATAGGTCTCCGTACCGGTCCAGTAGCTTTTTATCTTTTTCCAAGTCAATGCATCTACTACAGATTTCGGATTGTAGATATGAAGCCCTGCCATGTGATATCCGTCGTACCATTTCTCTATCTCTCCATAATCCATGCCGTGCTTTTGACACTCTGTCCGGACCTCTGCTCCCGTAAATCCAAAGTATGACCCCAGATTCTTTGGATCAACCATAGAATATTCACTGAAAATATTAATTGCAGAGTGCTCTCCATATTTTTTAATAGGCAAAATTCCCGTCATATAAGCCAGCTCCACATATTCTGACCCCTTAAAAAGTCCACGTAAAAACTCCAGATATTCCTTCTGGATATCCTTCCTTTCCCTGGCCATACGAAACACACAATCCCATTCGTCGATGATAAAGATAAAACCACGTCCTGTCACATCAAAAATTTGTTCCAAAGCATCTTTCAGCCTGCTGTCAGAATCAAAATCACCGCATCCAGGAAATTCCCTGATTAACTCCGCAACTACCCTGCCTTCAATCTTTCTGATAAACGTATTTAAATCTCTCTCTGTCTCCACAAACCTCTGCACATCCAGACGAAGCACATTATGCCGGTTTAAATGCTTTCCAAAGCTTTCAACCTGCTCCGCCTTTCTTCCGGCAAATAATTCTCCGGAGTCACATCCTCTGCTGTAATATGCTGCCAGCATATCAGCAGCCATAGACTTTCCAAACCGCCGAGGCCGGCTGACACACATAAAACAATCCTGTTTATCTATCTTATCATTGGTATGGGCAATCAGATCGGTCTTGTCAACATAGATATCTCCATTCAGTGCCTTCCGAAACAATACATTCCGCGGATTCACATAAATTCCCATCTGCCTGCCCTCCATATTATCAAGAACTTTTTGCTATCTGTGGATCCATTATAGCAGACATCCAAAGCTTACTCAATCAAATAATGATTATTTTAGACCAATCTTATGATTAGCTCCTATTAGGAAAACACACTGTCAAAAGGGTTTATGCGTTGGCGGGTATCAGCCCGCCTCG